>NZ_JBHZAV010000003.1:0-194421 GCF_042754445.1 Embleya sp. NPDC059213 | reverse complement strand
GACACCCCTGCGCCGGCGCCCCCCGAGAGCCACACCTCTGTAGTCGTCGGCAGCGGCAGTTGTGTCTTCGAGACCGGGGTGGCCGGGCTGCTCGGCCGCGTTGGGTGACCGGGTTGGGTGGCCGGGCTGCTCGGCCGGGCCGGGTGACCGGGCTGCTCGGCCGCGTTGGGTGACCGGGCTGCTCGGCCGGGCCGGGTGACCGGGTTGGGTGGCCGGGCTGCTCGGCCGGGTCGGGTGGCTGGGCTGCTTGGCCGCGTTGGGTGACCGGGATGGGTGGCTGTGTTGGGTGGGGTTGGGGGCCGTTGGGCGGTGGGGTCAGGGGGAGGTGATGGGGGCGCCGCCGCGGTCGCGCAAGGGGTAGTCCTGGGCCGCTTCGAGGTGGCTTACCGACTCGCGGTAGACCTCGGTCTCGTCGCCGGCCTCGATCAACGCGATCAACCGCTCGTGATCCCGCAAACCCGCGCGTCGAACCCGCTCCCCCGTATCGGCCAGTGCCTCCTGGGCCCACTCCCGCTCCTGCTGCGCCCACAACACCTCGACCGCACCGAGCAGGATCTTCATCGTCTCGTTGCCGCACAACAACACCAGCGCCTCGTGGAAGTCGCGCCCGGCCCGGATGTAGGCCGGCCCGTCCTCGACCGCGAGTTCCATCCGCGCGTGCACCTCCCGCAACCACGGCACCACCTCCGTGGCCCGGTCCGCACGTGCCGCGCACAACGCGGCGCAGACCGGTTCCAACCGGCGCAGCGCCTGCGCGAGGTCGTCCAGCCGGACCTGACGCGCGTGCATCACCATGCCGAACATGTGTGCCGCGTCCGTGGGTTGCGGGACGTGTACCACCGCACCGCCGGTGTTGCCGCGTTTGACGGTGATCAGACCCTCGGTCTCCAGGATCCGAAACGCCTGCCGCAGCGTGGTGCGGCCGACACCGAACTCGGCGATCAGGTCGTCCTGCTTGGGCAACATGTCGCCGTCGCGCAGCGGGCCGTCCAGGATCCGGCGGCGCAGCCGGCGGGCGAGTTCGTCCGCGATGCCGGCGTTGCGCAGGGATCGTTCGGTGCCGGCGCGGACCGGTTGCGCCGCCGCGTTCACGCCGGTACCGCCGCGGCGAGTTCGGCGACCTCGGCGACCTGGGTCGCGGTCAGTTCCACGACCGCGGCGGCGTTGGCCGAGACCTGCTCGGGTCGGGTCGCGCCGACCAGGACCGAGGACACCTCGGGCTGCGCGGCAAGCCAGGACAGCGCGAGTTGCAGCAGGGTCAGCTCCCGGCTCTCGGCGTAGGCTGCGAGCCGCTCGACGATGGCGAAGTTGTCGTCGGTGGCCACCCCCTCGGCGAAGAACGGGACGGCCGCGAACCGGCTGTCCCGGGGGAACTCCTCGCCGCGCCGATACTTGCCGCTGAGCAGGCCGGAGGCGAGCGGGAAGTATGGGACGACACCGACGCCGAAGTGTCGGGCGGCGGGCACCATGTCCCGCTCGACGGTGCGATTCAGCAGGCTCCACTCGATCTGCGCGGCGACGAAGCGGGTCGAGCCCGCCAGGTGCGCGGCGTCGGCGAGTTGCCACGCGGCCAGGTTGGACGCGGCCACATAGCGCACCTTGCCCGCCCGAACCAGGTCGTCGAGCGCGGCCAGGGTCTCCTCGATCGGGGTGTCCGGGTCGGCGTAATGCTGGTAGTACAGGTCGATGTGGTCGGTGCCCAGGCGCCGGAGGCTGCCTTCGCAGCTCCGCACGATGTGCCGTCGCGAGGAGCCGCGGCCGTACGGCCCCTCGGCCACCTTGGCGCCGAACTTGGTCGCCACGACCACGTCCTCGCGGCGGTGGCCCAGTGCCTTGCCCAGCAGCACCTCGGATTTCCCGCCACCGTACATGTCGGCGGTATCGAACAGGGTCACGCCCGCGTCGAGCGCGGCGCCGACCACCTTGTCGGCGCCGTCCTGGTCGATCCGCATCCCGAAGTTGTTGCAGCCGAGGCCGATCGCGGAGACCTTCAGACCCGACTTGCCCACGGTGGTGTAGCGCACGCTCAGCTCCCATCGTCTTGTTCGCCCATCATAGCCATGATAGCTATGACACATCGCCCTGACACTTCGTCAGCCGTGCTGCGATCGCGACATCACCACGAGGGTAGGCACTCATGCGCAAGATCCCATACGCCGGCAGCGTGCACGATCAGAGCGAGATCGACGCGATGTTGGCGGTGTTGAACGGGCCGCCCTCGGCGATGGGCATCGGGCGCAACGTGGCGGCCATGGAAACGCGCGTCGCGCAATTGTTCGGCAAGCGCAACGGCCTGATGTGCAACTCGGGTTCCTCGGCGCTCTACCTCGCGATCGAATTGTTGCGACTGTCCCCCGGCGACGAGATCATCACCTCCACGCTGACCTTCTCCACGGACATCGCCCCGATGGTCAAGGCGGGTCTGGTACCGGTGCTCGCGGATGTCGAACCGGACACCTACCAGATCGACCCGGCCCGGATCGAGGCCCTGATCGGCCCGCGCACCCGGGCCATCCTGACCCCCAACCTCGCGGGCAACGCCCCCGACTGGGACACCATCCGCGCGATCGCGGACCGGCACGACCTCCGGGTGATCGAGGACTCCTGCGACGCGCTCGGCGCCACCTTGCGCGGGACGCCGACGGGCACCCGCGCGGACATCTCGGTGACCAGTTTCGCGATGTCGCACATCATCACCTGCGCGGGCAACGGCGGCATGGTGCTCACCGACGACGAGGACCTGCGCGACCGGGGCCTGATGTTGCGCCGTTGGGGCCGGCGCAGCGAGTTGCAGTTGTTCGGCTCCAAGCGCGGCAACCGCGACTTCTTCGAGGAGATCGACGGCGTGCTGTACGACAACCTGTTCATCTTCGACGAGATCGGCTGGAACTTCGAGCCCTCGGAGCTGGGCGCCGCCTTCGGCCTGGCCCAACTCGCCAAGCTGCCCCGGTTCCTGGCCACCCGCCAGGAGCACTTCGCGGCGCACCACGCCTACTTCGACGCACGTCCCGAGTTCACCGCGCCGCGGCAGACCGAGGGCCTGGAGACGGGTTGGCTCAACTTCCCCATCCTGTTGAACGAGGGGTTGTCCTTCACCCGCGGCGAGATGCAGGCGTGGCTGGAGGAACGCGGGGTGTCCACCCGCACCGTGTGGTCGGGCAACATCCTGCGCCAGCCGGGCTTCAAGGACATCGCGCACCGGGCCGACCCGGCCGGCTACCCGAACGCCGACCGGGTGATGGAGCACGCGCTGATCGTGCCGATGAACCACCGGATGGACGCCGAGGACGTGGCCTACATCCACGAGCAGGTGGACGCGTTCCTGGCGAGCCGCTGAGCGCGGATGCCGCACTCCCCGGAGGGAAGTAGTTGCTTTGCGGATATCGCCTCAGGCAATAGATTCATCAAAGATATTCCGCATATCAACTACTAGCTATGATAGGAGCATGCAAACTCCCCCGAGAGCCGCATCCCCCGTCCCTTCGATGATCAGCGCCTTCGACGATCCACGGATCACCGCCATGGGACTGCTCGTGGAGGTCTACACGGGCCTGATGGACCGACTCGCTCCGCAGTTGGGCGAGCACGGACTGTCCACGGTGGACTTCAACGTGTTGGTCCGGTTGTCCCGCTCGGCCGAGCAACGCCTGCGGATGAGCGATCTCGCCGCCCAGACATCGTTGTCCACATCCGGCGTGACCCGGGTGGTGGATCGCCTGGAAAAGGAAGGACTGGTCGCCCGGGAGAACTGTCCCACCGACCGACGGGCACTGTTCGCCGTGCTCACCCGCGACGGCGCGGACCGGATCGGCGGCGTGCTGCCCGGCCATGTCGAACTGCTGCAGACCTGGTTGGTCGATCCGCTGACCGAGGGCCAGCTCGCCGGACTGCTGGACGGCCTGAGGGTGGTGCGCGACACCGCCAATCCGGGTGCCCGGGCGGGCATCACGTCCTGACACCGCGGCCGAACGATCGACTCGACACGCTCGAGCCCGTGGCCGCGGGGGTCACGGGAAACGCGTAGACGAGACCCCGAACAACCCACTCGCTGACGGAGGAAGCCGTCAGGCAGCAAACCCCGGGAGAACGGTCCGGCCCAGCCGCCGAGCGGTTGGGCCGGACGGTTCGATCCCCGGACGCGGTGCTCAGCCGTCGCCGCGCAACTCCCTGGCCGCCTCGGACAGGTCCTTGGCGGTGTCGATCGCCCGCCAGTAGGCACCCTGCGGAATCGGGAACCCGGCCAGCCGCTGGGTCCGGGCGAGCCCGGGGAACGTGGTGCGCTCGTGGTCGCCGACATCCGGCAGCAGCGCGGTGAACTCGGGCGCGAACACGTACACGCCCGCGTTGATCAGATACGGCGAGGGCGGCGCCTCGATGAAGTCCAGGACATGGCCGTACTTGTCCGTCTCCACCACTCCCCACGGAATCCGGGGCCGGGCCAGCGCGAGCGTGGCCAGCGCGGTGCGCTCGTGATGGAAGGCCGCCATCTCGGTGAGCGAGAACCGGGTCCAGATGTCGCCGTTGGTGGCGTACCACGGCTCGTCCGGGCGCGGCAGCGCGGCGGCGGCGAACTTCAACCCGCCGCCCCGGCCCAGCGGTTCGGTCTCCACGACGGTCTCCACGCGGACCGGCAGATCGGCGCTCTTGAGCCAGTCCTGGAGCACCTCCGCGAGGTGCCCGCAGGAGACCACGACATCGCGCACGCCCTCGGCGGCCAGCCAGCGAAGCTGGTGTCCGATGATCGGCGTGCCGGTGCCGGGGATCTCCACCATCGGCTTGGGTCGATCGTCGGTGTAGGGGCGCAGCCGGGAACCCTGCCCGCCGGCGAGGATCACGGCCTGGCTCACCGCGCGAGCCCCGGGGTGGGTGGTTGAGTGTGGTGCGGAAGTCATGGGCGCATTATCGCGCCCTCGCATCCCCCTCGACTTGCAAGGGAGGTACCACTCGTTCGGGAACGCCTCGGGCCCTAGGTTCATCTCATGGACGACTGCACTTCGAACACCGGGGGGAACACCACAGTGCGCATCAGGAATGTCCGTAGGGGTGTGACGGCCGTGCTCGTCGCACTGGCCGTGGGCGGCGCCGCCGCCGGCTGTGGCAACGACGACAGGTCGCCGCTGGACACCGTTCGCGCGTTGGAGAGCGGCCGCAAGGCGCCCACCGGCGAGCCGACCGGCACACCGCCGCCCAAGCCGCCGCGCCGCAGCACCGCGCCGCCCACCGACACGCCCTCGTCCACCACCGCCCCGCCGAGCGCCTCGTCGAGCGCCTCCTCGACCGGCACCTCGGCACCGGCGACCGGGCCCATCGGGCCCTATCTGGAGGACCCCTGTCGCTTCCTCACCCCCGCGCAGGTGGCCACGGCCCTCGGACTGCCGGTGGTCGAGGCCGAAGTGACCAAACGATCGAGCAGTTCGTTCTGCCATTACCGGGACTCCCGCGGGTTGTCCATGATGACCGTGATGACGTCCACCAGTAATCCCCGGTACAGCACTGCCGAGCAGGCCGCCAAGGGCACCATCAGCGCGAGCGACAACCCGGTGATCCTGCCGGCGGTCGGCGACGCGGCCTTCACCTATCGCGGCTCGATCTCCAACGGCGTGGTCTGGAGCAAGCAACTCGGCGACACCTATCTGGACGTGGACGTGTATGTCAGCCGCACCGACAAGGACGTGCCACCCGACGTCCTGGCCGGCATCGCCCGAACGATGGTCGGCCGGCTGTGACCGCGCGCGTCGGGCCCGCCGCCACCTTGGTGGGGGTGGTGGGTCTGGCGTGCCTGCTGGGTGGTTGCGACGACTCGGACCCGCCGCCGCGACGCGCGGCCGTCTCCGCCCCCGCGCCCGGCGACAACGCGGGCGCGCCACCGCGGCCCACCCCCTCCCCGATCGGCAACAGCACATCGCCCGCCGACAGTTGCGACCTGCTCTCGCCCACCCGGGTCGAGGAGGTGCTCGCGCTCGGCCCGGTGCACACCGGGCCCGCGAACGCCGGGCGCACGTGCGAGTACCTCGACTCCGGGGGCCGGCGCGTACTGACCGTCACCGTGGGGCAGTTGCCGCAGGCGATGGTGGGCGGACCGCTGGACACCGCGCGCGCGACCGCCACCGGTCCCGGCCCGTACGAGCCGCTGCCCGGGATCTCGGACGCGGCGGTGATCTACCGCGATCCCGCCCGCGGCGACGGCCTCGCCTTCGCCCGGGCCCGCGGCGAACTGGTCACCTCGGTGGACATCACCGTCCCGGTCGTCGATCGCGAACGGCTGATCGCACTGGCCCGCACCGCGGCCGCGGCACTGGACGCGCCCGGCTGAGTGGGCCGGTTCGGGGTAGGCACCGGCAACCTGGTGCCCGAGACGTCGTCCCCGGCGCGTAGGGTCCGGGGTCAGGGCGGCGCCTGCCGCGGCCGGGAGGAGGGCTCACCCATGACGGATCGGGACCCGCACGCCGTCGTGCTGCTCACGAACCGCATCAGCTCGCGAATCAGCACGAGCGGCGGACCGGCCCTACCCCTGCGCGACGCGTTGCGCGTGTACACCGAGCACGTCGACACCGGTGTCGCGGCCCGCTACGCGACGGTGGTGACCGACCTCGCGGACGCCGACGTGGCCCTGCTGCGCCTGCCCGAGGACCATCGCGGCGCCGAATTGGAACGCATCGTGGACATCGCCGCGTCGGTGCCCACGGTCGCGGTGATCGACCTTTTCCGGCCGGCCGCGGTGGCCGATCTGGTCGGCTACTGCGCCGCGTTGCTGGGCACCCGGGGGGCCGACGACGAGGGGGTGCTCGACGTCGTGTTCGGCCGCTACGCGCCCGCCGGCCGACTCGCCAGCGACCTGCCGGCCGACGCCGAACCGCTCTTCGAAACCGGACACGGCCTCTCCTACTGACTCCGACTGTCGATAAATTGACGGCCCGTCAGTGAGTTTTCCGGGTGATGTTCAACACGTCCACGGCGCCCTTCGCGTCGCCGATGGTGGCGAAGTCGACCGCGACGAAGTTCACCTGGGCACCGCGTTCGCGTTCGCATCGGCGGGCCCGATCCAGCAGGAACGGCCGCGAGTTGACCTGGCCGGCGTCGATTCGGCTGCCGCCGGTGGAGGTGACGAAGTTGTTCAACAGGAACAGCCGCTTGTCCACGTCGCCGCGATTGGGCGCGCAGTTCATCTCGGCCGGGCTGGCGTAGGCGTACGGCGTCTCCATCCCGTACTTGTAGAAGTTGCGGTACCACGGGACGGGGCCGTCGGCGCGTTCGGCGAAGACCACCAGGCGACGGTTGCGCTCGATCATCGAACCGAGCGTGGGCCACGGCTCGTTCGGGTCGGCCGCCGGCGTGAACAGCAGTCGCTCCAGGCCCGCTTCGCGAAACGCCCATTCGGTCTGCTGCGCGGTGATCGCGTCCTGCACGATCAAGGTGACCACCTCGTGCGGATTGCGGTCCATCCACTGGCCCACCGCGCGCAGCGTCTCCACCATCGGCAACGCACCGCCCCGACACACCGAGTGGCACAACCACAGCCCGGGGCGGGCCGGCGCGACGTCGTTGACCACGCCGGCGACGATCTTGCGCGACTCGGGGTCCAGGTCCGACTCGGCGAGCCGGCCGGCCACCTCCTCGGGCGCCTCCCACGTGTACGAGTCCACCAGCAGGCCGCGCACGCCGGCGTCCAACTGGGTGACGATGTCCGCGTCCTGGAGCGGGCTGAGGAATCGGGCCGCGGTGGAGGACATCGAGTTGTGCGTGGCCAGATAGGCGACCTGGTCGTAGCGCCGGTTGCACAGCTCGGTCATCCCGTTGCAGCGTTTGGCGTCGGAGCCGGAGCCGGAGGTGGGCACCGGCACGAAGATGGTCAGCGCGATCGCCCCGGCCGCGACCACCGCGGCGCCCGAGGTGAGCACCTGCCGGGTGGTGTGCCGCACCGGCGCGGCCCGCCGGTGCTTGTGCTTGTCCCACAGCACGATCGCACCGAAGGTCACCCCGCCGAACACCAGCGGCACCGCCGCCGCGGCCAGCCAGACCCCGACGATGTCGCGCGCCGCGGCCTCCTGGATGTCGCCGGTCAGCCGGACCACCGAGGGCGCCCAGCCATCCCGGTTCTCCGAGACCACGTGCGGCAGCAGGCCCCACGCGACCAGGCAGCCCAGCCCGGCGAGCAGCCCGCCGCCCGCGAGCGCCAACGCGGGCAGCCGCAGCCGGGCCGCACCGCGCGCCGACCCGGTCCGCCACAGCACCACCAGGCCCAGCAGCGCGGTCACGCTCGCCGCGGTGAGCAGCCGGCCCAGGCCGAACACCGTCATCGCGCGCAGTTGTTCGAGCTGCCCCAGCTTGAGCCGGGTGTCCCGGTCGGCCTGGCTCGCCCGCAGGTCCAGGGTCAGGTCCCAGGTGCCACCACCCGAGAGTCCGGTCAGGCCGAGCTGCGCCTGCCGGACCTTCTCCCCGAAGATCGCCGGGACGACGGCCACGAGCACCCCGCCGAGGTCGTCGGCGCGCAGCGAGGCGACCACCTGGCCGCGGATCGGCGCACGCGCCTCCACCGGCAGCCGGGCCAGGATCAGATCGGCCACCTCGGGGGCCGCGGCCGGGTCCAGGTTCAGCGCCGGCAGGGCCTGCGGCGGGCGGCCCTGGGCGAGCGCGTCCAGCGCCTTGGACACACCGTCCACCAGGGCCGGCGCGTTGTCCTCGGTCACCCGGGGCACGTCGCCGGTGAGGTCGCCGACGAAGACGTCGGCGACCTTGCCCAGGTTGTTGATCACCGGCTTGAGGTCGACGGTCAGCCGCAGTTCGCGTTCGTCGCCGCGCAGGTAGCCGACGGTGTGCCCGACCTGTTCGCGCACCATCCCGCGCAGCGTGGACGGCGGCAGCACCAGGCGCAGGTTGGCGGTGACCTGGTTGGGCGGTATCGGCAGCCGGCCCAGCAGGTCGTTGGTGACGCCGGCCAGACGGGGGTCGACCAGCACCTCGTCGTAGAGCCGGTCGTAGGCGTGCTCGCGTTCGAGCACGCCGTCGTACCAGTCGCCGGAAAGCACGGTGGCCCGCGCGACCGCGAGTCCGGTGACCACGGTGATCGACAACACGACGAGAGCCGTCGTCAGGGCCCGCAGGACGCGGCGCCACGGTCGCCACGCCTCGCGGATCCTGAGTCGGCGGGACACCTTGCCCACCACGATCGGTCCGGTCATCCGCACAGAATAGGAAACCATCACCAATCCGACGAAACCCATGATCGGGACGTTCCCGACCGGCAGGGCCCTTGCCTGCCCGCACGCGGTGATCGGAAACGTCCACCGGTCACCGCCAGTGTGCGCCTCTCAGGCGCGGTTGGGGCGCAGCGTCCAGGTGACGGTCATCTCCGCGGTGGTGGTGCCCGCTTCGTCACGAATCGTGATCGCGACCACGAATTCCGGGCGCTTGCCGGCGTCCAGTTCGGCGACCACCTCGGCGGCGGGGCGGCCCAGCCTGGCCTCGGCCAGCACCGGACCGCGCGCCACCTTGAGGTAGCGGATGCCGGCATCCACCGCGAGCGGCGTCGCGCGCGCGAGTTGATCGCCGAACGCGGCGAGCACGATCGCCCCGGAGGCGGACTCGGCGAGGGTGAACATGGCGCCCGCGTGCGGGCCGCCGATGTGGTTGTGATGCGCGGACTCGTCCGGCAGGCGCAGCACGGCGCGATCGGCCGCGAGCTCCACGAACTCCAGGCCGAGCGTGCGCACGAAGGGCACCGAGGCACGCAGGCCCTCGGCGACGGCGTCGAAGTCGGTCGTCGATTCAGTCATGGTCGCGATGCTACCGGCAGGTAACTTCGTCCGGGGCGGCACCTCGCCGGCATTTCCTTCACCCGGTGAATATGCTTGACTGAGTCACATGAAATACGTGCGCATCGAGCGACCCGAACCCCACATCGCGATCGTCCGGCTGGATCGGCCGGACCGGCTCAACGCGCTCTCCGCGACCATGGTGAGCGACCTGAAGACGGCCTTCGCCGGCCTGCACCGCGAACGCGGGCTGCGCGCGCTCGTGCTGACCGGCGAGGGTCGCGGGTTCTGCTCCGGCGCCGACCTCTCCGGCGACCCGGACCACGCGCCCGACGCCGAGGGCCGCGGCCCGGTCGGGCACGTCTACCGCTCGCAGGAACACCTGTCCGAGCTGATCCTGGCCGTCCACGAATGCGAGAAGCCGGTGATCGCCGCCGTGCACGGCGCGGCCGTCGGCGGCGGCCTGGCCCTGGCGCTGGCCTGCGACCTGCGCGTCGCGGACGAGAGCAGCCGGTTCGGCTCGGTGTTCATCAAGGTCGGCCTGTCCTCCGCCGACGTGGGCACCAGCTACCTGCTGCCGCGCCTGGTCGGCCCCACCCGCGCCGCCGAACTGATGCTCACCGGGCGACACTTCGACGCCGCCGAAGCCGACGCCTACGGCCTGCTCAACGCCCGCGTGCCGGCCGGCGAACACCTGCCCGCGGCACTGGACCTGGCCCGCGGCATCGCGGCCAACAGCGAATACGGCGTGTGGATGACCAAGAAGGGCCTGTGGTCCGGGATCGGCGCGACGTCGCTGCGCCAACAAATCGAACTGGAGAACCGCACCCAGGTGCTCGGCACCTTCACCGGCAACATGAGCGAGGCCGCCGCCGCCTTCCGCGAGCGCCGGCCCCCGATCTGGCAGGACATGTAGCGCGCCGGAGGGGACTCAGTCGCCCACCGGACGCCCGGGCAACGCCCAGCGGAACGGCCGCCCGGCCGCCGCCGCGTGCTCGCCCGGATTCGCCGCGAGCCGGACCTCCTCGATCGCGTCGCCGCGCGCGTTCCGGCCCAAAACCCGGGTCAGGTAGCCCGCGGTCGCCAACTCGTCCAGATAGCCCGTGATCGACTCGACGCTCTCCCCCGGACGGGTGGCCAACACCCGCGGATCCGGGAGGGCGCCGTCCGGTAACAACAGCAGATACACCGCGAGGCCGCGCGCCGACACACTCAGCCGGGCGTCCTTGAAGAGGGCGTCGTGGGACCCCAGCCCCGACCCGCCGTCCCCGCCCCAGATCCGCCTCATGACTTCAGTCTCGAACACGACCGCACCCGACAGGGCAAACCGCACAACCCCTCCACAAACGAGTGACCAATCGTTTGCCCGGACGCCCACAGTGCGGACGCGAGCACCGTCGGACACCGACGACCCGCCGGTTTGCCGACCGGGGCCCTCGAACAGGCGCCCCATCGACTGCGGAGTTCCGAGAACTGTGAGGCTTCGATGCGTACCACCCCCGCGCCGGGCCTGGACCAAGACACCCTCGCCGCCCGCCACCCGGGGCTGATCACCGCCGCGTTCAACGCGTGGGGTCCCGGGCCGTGGGTGAACCGGCGCGGCTTCGACAGCCTGGTCCAAGCCGCCTGCGGCATCGCCCGGATCGAGGCGAGCGACCGGCCGGAGCCGGGCGCGCTGCGGATCCAGGCACTGGACCGGGCCACCGGGTATCTGCTCGCGGCGGCCGTACTGCGCGCCCTGACGCTGCGCCTGGCCGACCGCCGGGGCAGTCGGATCGACCTGGCGCCGGCCCGGACCGCCCACTGGGCGATCGGCGCCCACGCGCCCGGCGAGGTCGAGGAAGCCCCGCCGTACGACCCGGCCCCGTATCCGGCCACCACCGACACGGCCCTCGGCCCGCTCACCCACGCGCCGCCGCCGTTCGCACTGCCCGGGCTGCCCGCGGCATGGCGTCGGCCGCCCACCCCGTGGGGCCACGACGCACCCGCGTGGCTCCCCGCCTGATCCCGCGCGCGAGCCCGCCCGATCCATCGGTCGGCGGCGCGGGCGAACCTCCCGACCCACCGTCAACTTGCGTACCGACAACCGGACTTGATTGACGAATGCGCAGGTCGCGCCGGTCTTGATGTCGGTGCCGGATGAGATGCTGGACGCATGGGTTGAGCGCCACCGCGGCCGACCCGCCGCGGCTCGACGCAGAGGAGGATCCCTCGATGACCACTGTCAACACCATGATCCGGCTGACCCCTGTGAAACCCGCGACCGTGCGCCGGGCCCTGACCCGGATCGACACCAAGACCGTGCGCACCCACCCGGACGGCGTGCGCGACGGCGCCCCCGGCATCTCGCTGCGCACCCTGGCCACCCTCCAGCGCGGCCGACTGGTCCGGCTCGGCGCCGAAGTGCCGCTGCGCGGGCGCAACATGGGCATCACCCGGGCCGGCCGTCAGGCGCTGATCGCGCGCGGCGGGCATCGCAAGGGCGCGTGGGCGCAGTTGTTGCGCCGGGAACTGACCTGGACCACCGCGGGCGGCGCGGTGCTGACCATCGCCGACATGCATCCCTACCACTGCGCGAACGCGGCGGCCTGGCTGCAGCGCAACGCGTCCGCGATCCGGGCCGACGCCGAGCCGCGCCGACGCGGCGACGCGGTCGCCTGGATCGACGAGACACCGCTGATGCGCGCACTGGTCGCCGCGGTCGCGGACACCCTGCCGTAGCGCGCGTCGAGTGCGGCGTCCGGCCACCGATCCGGCGGCCGGACGCCGCACTCGCGCCGTGTTCGGGCGCCCCGGCGCCGCTCAGACCTTGCGACCGACCGCGGTGTAGATCCACGATTGCGCCAGCCGCTCGGGCGACAGGTCCGCGCCCTCTTCCGGACGCCACAACGGCGCCTGGACCAGGCCGGGTTCGACCAGTTCCACGCCGGTCAGGAAGGACGCGATCTCGGCGTGCGGACGCGGCAGCATGAACTCGGAGTCGTCGTTGATCTCCAGCACCCGCTCCGCGGCGATCGGCGGCAGGAAGTCCGACGTGGTGTGCGAGGCGATCAGTAGGCTGCCCGAAGGCATCGCCGACAACAACCGGTCGACCACGCCCGCGGGATCCTCGGCGGCGGAGACGTAGTGCAGGATCGCCACCAGCATCAGCGCCACCGGGCGCTCGGAGTCGATCACCTCGCGCACCTCGGGCGCGGCCAGAATCTTCTCCGGCTCGCGCACGTCGCCCATGGTGAAGGTGGTCCGGCCGCGATCGGTGGCGGGCATCAGCGCGCGGGCGTGCGCCAGCACGATCGGGTCGTTGTCCACGTAGGCCACCCGGGCCGACGGGATGACCTCCTGGGCGATCTCGTGCGTGTTGCCGGGCGCCGGGATCCCGGTCCCGATGTCGAGGAACTGCTCGATGCCCTGCTCCGCCGCGTACCGCACGGCGCGCCCGAGGAAGGCCCGGTTGTCCAACGCGGTGACCGAGGTCTGCGGGGCGACCGCGATGAACCGTTCCGCCAACTCGCGATCGACCGGATAGTTGGTCTTGCCGCCGATGTGGTAGTCGTACACACGGGCGGGGTGAGGGCGACTGACGTCGATCCCGGTGGGTGCCCAGTCCTGCTCGGACAACGTGTCATCCCCTCGAAAGTCGGTACGGCGCCAGCCTACGTCACGCCAAACAGCCCGTTCCACAAGGGACTTGCCACACTTTGCACCCCCACCGGGAAACCCTCGACGACCTCCGGGCAAACCCGGGTGATGAGTTTTGCCCGCCGAAGCGGTCATAACCGGGTACAGCGTCGTCACAGGAGGTCGTCGATGGTCGATCCACCCGAAGCACCCACCACGCCACCCGGCGCACTGGTCGTCCGCGCACCGCTCGCCCGCACGGACGTCCCCGGCCTGTGCGTACGCCTGCTCGCACTGCTGCACGACGATCCGGCCGACCCGTTCCCCTGCGACGTGAGCGCGCTGACCCGCCCGGACCTGGCCGCGATCGAGGCACTGGCCCGACTCCAACTCACCGCGCGCGGCCTCGATCGGCGGATCCGACTGCACGGCGCGGGCGGTGAGTTGCGCGACCTGCTGACCCTGACCGGCCTGGACACCATCGTCCCGGCCGGCCACGGCGCATCGCTAGGCGTCCAGTGTCGCCGGCAGGCCGAACAGGGGGAACAGGTGCGGGACATCGAGGAACGAGTTGAGGCCGATGATCTGCCCCTGTGAAATCTCGATCACCTGGAGCGCCCACGGCTCGAAGCCGCCACCGGGGCCACTGGGGCGGTACTGCCCGAAGCCCGGCGTGCCGTTCGCCACGATCGGCAGCAACCGCGAACCGCGGCAACCACTGCCGGTGCCCAGGAACCAGGCCCGAATGTCCTCGTGCCCGCGCAGCCACAACTCGTACGGCGGCATCGACAAGGTCGCGTCCTCGCGCAGCAGGGCGGTGAGCGAGTCGAGGTCGTAGCGTTCGAAGGCGTCCACGTAGCGGGCGAGCAGCGACTGCTGCTCCTCGTCCAGCGGCTGCACCGGGTCGGTCGCGGCGGGCTCGTTCTCCGCGAGCGCGGCCCGGGCCCGCTGCAGCGCGCTGTTCACCGACGCCACCGTGCCGCCGAGCAGTTCGGCGACCTCGCTCGCCTTCCAGGCCAGCACCTCGCGCAGGATCAGCACGGCGCGCTGCTTGGGCGGCAGGTGCTGGAGGGCGGCGACGAAGGCGAGTCGCACGCTCTCGCGCGCGACCGCCAGCTCGGCCGGGTCGGCCACGCTCGGCACGATCCGGCCGTCCGGGATCGGCTCGATCCAGGTGGCCTCGGGCAGTGCGGGGGTCAGTGCCGAGGAGGCGGACACCGGCGAGGACAGGTCCATCGGTCGGGCCCGGCGTTCGCGCCCGTTCAGGCTGTCCAGACACACGTTGGTGGCGATCCGATACAGCCAGGACCGCACCGAGGAGCGGCCCTCGAATCGGTCGAAGCTCTTCCAGGCCCGCACCATGGTGTCCTGGACCGCGTCCTCCGCCTCGAAGACCGAGCCGAGCATCCGGTAGCAGTAGCCGGTGAGCTCCATCCGAAACGGCTCGAAGTGCACCTCCACCACGTCGGCGCCGTCCGTTGTCACGAGATCACTCATCGGGTACTCCCACCGATTCCGGCTGTGTCGACCACGCCTGGGAGTCTAGGCAGCCGCACCGACACATGTCCCCGGGCGTCAGTCCACCGGCACCGCGACGAGCTCGTCCGCGTAGCACCAGGCCCAGTCCTCGCCGGGCTCGAACGAGCGCACCAGTGGGTGACTCACGGCGTGCCAGTGCGCGGTCGCGTGCCGGTGCGGCGAGCTGTCGCAACAGCCGATGTGACCGCACGTCAGACACTCCCGCAGGTGCACCCACCGAGTACCGTCGCGCAGGCAGTCCTCGCAGCCCTTCGTCGAACCAGGCCGCACCGTCTCGGGCAGCGAGCCCAGGTGCTCGCAGGGCCCGTTCGAGGGCCGCCCGGCACCGTCCTGGACCACCTGGTAACGCATCCCGGCCATCGTCGTGCTCCTCACCGCCGTGCCGCGGGCGTGCCGCGATCCCGCGGGCCCGATCGATCTCCCCTTCCCTACCACGCGGGGCCGTACGCGTGCCCGAACGACGACGGGGCGGCGGCGGGCGCGGGGTGCGCCGGCGGCATCACCGTACGGCGGCAACGATGGACGCAAGGACCGCGTCCGGTCTTCCGCACCGAGGCTACTTGTCAGTAGCCTCCAGATGCAGCGCCCCTACCCGGTACGGAGGCCGCAGTGGACACGACGCACGTTCGGGTGGCCGTGATCGGGGCGGGCTTCTCCGGTCTGGCCGCCGGCCACCGGCTTCGCCACCATGCCGGCATCGAGGACTTCGTCATCCTGGAGCGCGCCCACGACGTCGGCGGCACCTGGCGGGACAACACGTACCCGGGCGCGGCCTGCGACGTGCCGTCCAACCTGTACTGCTTCTCGTACGCGCCGAATCCGACCTGGTCGCACGCGTTCTCACCGGGCACGGAGATCCAGGCGTACCTGCGCCGCTGCGCGTACCGGTTCGGACTGCTGCCGCACCTGCGGCTGGGTCACGAGGTCACCGCGGCCCGATGGGAGCACGAGCGGGCGCGTTGGCACCTGACCACCGACGCCGGCAGCTACACCGCCGACGTGGTGATCGCCGGGGCGGGCCCGCTCACCGAGCCCGCACTGCCCGCACTGCCCGGCCTGGCCGACTTCGGCGGGCACGTGTTCCACTCCGCCCGCTGGGACCACGAGCACGACCTGACCGGCCGACACGTCGCGGTGGTGGGCACCGGCGCCTCCTCGATCCAGTTCGTCCCGCACATCCAGCCGAGGGCGAGCCGCCTGGACGTCTACCAGCGCACCCCGCCATGGATCCTGCCGCGCCACGACCGACCGCTGCCCGACTGGCAGCGATGGCTCTACCGGCGGCTGCCGACGGCGCAGCGACTGGTGCGTCAGGGGTTGTACTGGCAGCGCGAGGCCACCCTCGGCGCGTTCCTGGGGCCGCGCGAGCTGATCAGCGCGGCGGCCACGAAGCAGGCCCTGGCGCATCTGCGCGCGCAGGTCGCCGACCCCGAACTGCGCGCCCGGCTGACCCCCGACTACCGGTTCGGCTGCAAGCGGGTGCTGCTGTCGAACGACTACTATCCGGCGCTGACCAAGCCCAATGTCGAGGTGATCACCTCGGCGATCGACTCGGTGCGGCCGGGCGGGCTGGTCACCGCGGACGGGGTCGAGCACAAGGCGGACACGATCGTCTTCGGCACCGGCTTCGAGGCCACCCGGCCGCCGATCGCGAGCGTGGTGACCGGGCGCGACGGGCGCACGCTGAGCGAGGTGTGGCGCGAGGGCATGGCGGCCCATCGGGGGGCGATGGTGGCCGGTTTCCCGAATCTGTTCCTGGTGATCGGTCCGGGCACCGGGCTGGGGCACTCGTCGATGACCGTGGTGATCGAGGCGCAGGTGCGCTACGCGGTGGACGCGATCCGGCAGATGCACGATCAGGGCATCGCCGACGTCGAGGTGTTGCCCACGACGCAGGACGCGTACAACGGGTGGCTCGACGAGCGCATGGGCCGCACGGTGTGGGCCACCGGTGGGTGCACGAGTTGGTATCTGGACGAGCGCAACGGCCGGGTCACCGCGCTGTGGCCGGGTTCGCTGACCCGGTTCCGGCGGATGACCCGCCGGTTCTCGCCGGCGGGTCATCGGGCTCGGCGGTGGGATCGGCTCGCCTAGGCCAGTTATCGGATTATCGGATTCAACCGGTCGTCGGGATCTGATGGGATGCACGCGTCGGGCGCGCGCGGCGCCCGGCGAGGGGTTCGGGCGGTATGGACAGGGAGTGCGTGTGATCCGGGAATTCACAGGTCGGGTGTGCGTCGTCACCGGCGCGGGGTCGGGCATCGGGCGAGCCCTGGCCTGCGAACTGGCCGCGCACGGCGCGCGGCTCGCCCTCGCCGACGTGAACGCGGCGGGGCTCGACGAGACCGAGGCGCAGGCCGCGCGACTGGGCGCGCGGGAGATCCACTGCACGGTCCTGGACGTCGCCGACCGCACGGCCGTGCTCGCCTGGGCGGACGCCACCGCCGAGCGGTTCGGCGGGGTCGACCTGGTGGTCAACAACGCCGGCGTCGCGCTGACCGCGGACGTCGAGGAGATGTCCTGGGACGACTTCGAATGGCTGATGGGGATCAACTTCTGGGGTGTCGCCTACGGCACCAAGGCGTTCCTGCCGCACCTGCGCCGCTCCTCCCAGGGCCACCTGGTCAACATCTCTTCGGTGTTCGGTCTGTTCGGCGTGCCCTCGCAGAGCGCCTACTGCGCGGCCAAATACGCCGTGCGCGGCTTCACCGAGTCGGTGCGCCAGGAGATGCGGCTCTCCGGCTCCGGGGTCGGGGTGACGACCGTGCACCCGGGCGGGATAAAGACCGACATCGTGCGCAACTCGCGCGCCGCCGCCGGGCACGACAGGGACGCGGTGGTGGCGCTGCACGACGCGGTGTCGCGCACCTCGGCGCAGCGGGCGGCCCGGATCATCCTGCGTGGTGTGCTTCGCGGTCGGGCCCGGGTGTTCGTCGGCGCGGACGCGACCGTGATCGACGTCGGCTCCCGGCTGCTCGGGTCGATCTTCGAACCGGTGGTGCGCCTGGTCTCCGGGCGCACCGGGCCCACCACGTCGGCGCCCGGCCCGCGCGCGGCGTCACAGCCGCCCGCCGCGGTGCCGGTTTTGCCCTCGGACGGGTATTCAGACCCCGTTACCGGTGGGTAGAAAGCAGCAGAGGGCACGAGTGGGAGGCGAGCATGACGGCGGACATCGGGAGCACCGGGTCACCCGTACGACAGGACGTCACGGTTCGCACCGGTGACGGCGCGGAACTTCGGGTGAGCGTGTCCGGGCCGCCCGACGCGGCGGTGACGGTCGTCTTCGCCCACGGCTGGACCCTGCACGGCGACATCTGGCGGGCGCAGATCCAGGCACTGGTGGCGGCGGGGGTGCGTGCGGTCGGCTACGACCATCGCGGACACGGGCGATCCACGGCCGGGCGGGCCGCGCCGTGGACGATCGACCTGCTGGGCGACGACCTCGCCGACGTGCTCGACGCGGTCGCGCCCAGTGGTCCGGTGTTGTTGTGCGGACACTCCATGGGCGGCATGACGATCATGGCGCTGGCCGCGGCCCGTCCCGAGTTGTTCGGGACTCGGGTGGCCGGGGTGGTCCTGGTCGGCACCTCGGCGGGCGACCTGGTGCCGACCGGACGCGGGCTGCCCGCGGCGGTGCGGCTCAGGTCGGCCGCGCAGACCCGATTCTTCGCGTTCGGGCGGCGCCACCCACGCCTGGTGACCCGGGGCCGGACCCTGCTGCCGGGCCCGGACCGGCCGCGTCATCTGCGGGTCGTGCAGCGCGGCCTGTTCGGCCCGACGGCCGACCCGACGGTGGTGCGCGACTGTGCGCAGATGGTGTTCGCGACGCCGATGACCACGGTGTGCGGCTTCTTCCCGGCCCTGGCCGGGCACGACAAGGCCGGCGCGCTGACCGCGCTCGCGGATGTGCCGGTGCACATCGTGGTGGGCGCGCACGACCGGCTCACCCCGCTCGCGCACAGCCGGGCGCTGGCGGCCGAACTCCCCGAGGCCACGCTGCACGTCGAGCCCGACTGCGGGCACATGGTGTTCACCGAACGCCCGGACAGCGTGATCGCACCGCTGCGCGCCCTGTGCGCGGGCGTGGCCGGGTAGCACCCGCCCGACCGCGCCCGCGGGGACCGAGGGCAGGCCGGCCCTCGGTCCCCGCGACGGTCAGCGCGGTTCGATCCCCAGCAACTCCGCGGTCCAATCCGGGTCCGCCGTGACCACGGCCAGCAGCCGGGTGGCCCGGGTCAGCGCCACGTAGAGCGTGCGCATGCCGTTGGGCGACTGCTCGACGATCCCACGCGGGTCGACGATCACCGCGACGTCGAACTCCAGGCCCTTCGCGTCCAGCGCGTCCATCGGCTGCACCCGCGGATCCAGGCCCGCCAGCTCGGCCGCCAGTTCCTCGGTCGCCCCGACCGGGGTGACCACGCCGATGGTGCCCTCGACCGTCTCCAGCAGCTCGCGCACCAGCTTGCGCACCACCGGGCCGGTCCGCTCCCCCGCCGTGGCGTGCACGGTGGGCGGCTCGCCGCCGCTGCGCACCGCCCGAGCCGGCCGTGCCCCGGGCACCGCCCGCACCAGCACCCGCGCGGCGACGTCGGCCACCTCCACCGGGTTGCGGTAGTTGGTGGTCAGCTCGAACTCGTACCGGCCCCGCTCGCGCAACGCCTCGGCCATCGCCGCCGCCGACGCGCTCGGGTCCTCCCACGCGCTCTGCGCGGGGTCCTCGACGATGGTCCAGGTCGCGTGCAGGCCGCGCCGGCCGAGCATGCGCCACTGCATCGGGGTCAGGTCCTGCGCCTCGTCGATGACGATGTGCGCGTACTCGACCGGCTCGTCCTCGTCCTCGTCGCGCGGCCTGCGCGCACCGCGGCCGCCGGCCATCCGGTCCGCGTAGGTGGTCACCTCGGTGATCTCGTCCGGGACGTCCCGGCCGACCGCCTCGCCGCTGAAGATGTCCCGGCCGTCCACCACGTACGGGTTGTCCTCGTCCGGGTTGCCGTAGGCCACCGTGCGCTTGCGCGGCAGCGGCCCGAGCAGGCCGGTCAGCTCGTCCATCAGCGCCACGTCGTGGAAGGAGACCTCGCCGGTGCGCGCGGTGCGCGCCCACGAACTCGCCAGTACGGACACCTGCGCGGGCGTCAGGTCGCGTTCGAAACGGCGCAGCCGTTCCGGATCGGCCAAGCCGGCCAGCACGTCCGCGGGCCGCTGGAGCGGCCACCAGGCGCGCAGGAACGCCGCGAACTCCTCGCGCGCGGCCACGTCCTCGTGGAACGCGTCCTTCTCGCCGCGCCCGGCGCCGCGCGAGAGCAGTCGACCCCACAGCTCGGTGAGCAGTTGGCGGGCCACCTGGAGTCGGGCGGTGTTGGGGCCGCCGCGGTTCTTGGCCAGCACCTCGCGGCGGATCCGGCGCAGCGCCTTGTGGTCCAGCACGATCCTGGTGCCCCGGTGCGAGATCGCGAACTCGGTCGGCGCGCCGGCCGGCACGTCGGCCACCGCGCGGCGGAGCAGGTGGGACATCGCGGCGGCGCCCTTGAGCCTGGCCGCCGCGGCGTCGTCGTGGTAGGCCGCCTCGACGCCGTCGACCATGTCGCCCAGCGAGCGCAGTACCGCGCCGCCTTCGCCGAGCGAGGGCAGCACCCGTTCGATGTAGGCGGTGAAGCGCGGGTTGGGGCCGACCACGAGCACACCGCGGGAGCCGAAGCGGCGGCGGTGTTGGAACATCAGGTACGCCACCCGGTGCAGCGCGACGGCGGTCTTGCCGGTGCCCGGGCCGCCGCGCACGATCACCGAGCGGTCGATCGGCGCCCGGATGGCCTCGTCCTGCTCGCGTTGGATGGTGGCCACGATGTCGTGCATCGAGCCGTCCCGGGTGCGCGAGAGCGCGGCCAGGAAGGCGCCGTCGCCGACGATGACCATGTCGCCGGCGGCGTCCGGGTCGAGCAGGTCGTCCTCGATGTCGACCACCGAGCGGCCTCGGCAGTGCAGCACCCGGCGGCGGACCACACCGCGCGGGTCGTCCGGGGTGGCCCGGTAGAACGCCTCCGCCGCGGGCGCGCGCCAGTCGACGACGAGCACCTCGCTGTCCTCGTCGCGGATGCCGATCCGGCCGATGTGCCGGACCTCGTCGTCGAGCTGATCGAGGCGGCCGAAGACGAGTCCGTCGTCGGCGGCGTCGAGTGAGCGGGCCCACAGTTCGGCGCGGTAGACCATGACGTCCCGCTCGACCAGCGCCGCGCGCGTGCCGACCTGCGCCTGCCGGTAGCCCTGCCGGAGCAGCGCCTGGGCTTCGTCGCGCATGTGTTCCAGGCGCGTGTAGGAGCGATCGACATGGCCCTGTTCCGCGGCGAGCTCGCGTTCCTTGGCCTGGGGGTCGCCTGCCGGCGCGGGCATAGTGATGCTCCTTGTGACGTGACACAGGTCTGCGCCCACGATGGACGAGGCGCCGACGATCGTATGGCGTCGCCGGCGCTGTCCCCCGCGGGCCGATCCGCCCACGGGGGTTGCGGCTGGGGTCGGGGGTGCTCCCCCGGAGGGA
Organism: Embleya sp. NPDC059213; assembly: GCF_042754445.1. Taxonomy (NCBI): domain Bacteria; kingdom Bacillati; phylum Actinomycetota; class Actinomycetes; order Kitasatosporales; family Streptomycetaceae; genus Embleya; species Embleya sp. NPDC059213. The sequence goes on along the minus strand of NZ_JBHZAV010000003.1, from coordinate 172,983 downwards.
CACAGTATTCGGGACCCGCGTCGGTCTTCGCGACGCCCGGGCCCGTCGGGACGGTTCGGCAGGGCGCTCGGGACCCGCTCAGACCTGCCTGGCCCGTAGCCGGCGCACCGCGACGGCGACCCCGATCAGGCCCAGGAGTCCGAGTATCCCCCACAGCCAGGTGCTCACGTGCGAGCCGTCGTCGCCGTCCGTACCGCTCGGCGTGAGCGCGGCCTGCGCGGATCCGGCGGCCGTCCCGGCCGGGGCGGTCACGGTGATCCCGAAGCGGGCCTTGGCCTCGTGCCGGATCGGCGCGTTGTCCGAGACGGTGATCCCGAAGCCGGTCTCGCCGGGGGTGCTGGGAGTGCCGGTGATCACACCGCCGTCCGGGTCCAGGGTCAGTCCCGGCGGCAGCGGGTCGTCGGCGACCCAGTGGTAGGGGGCGGTGCCGCCCTGGGCGGCGAGCTTGGCGGTGTACGGGCGGCCGACGGTCGCGGGCGGCAGCTCGGCGGCGGGCAGCACCAGGGTGGCCGAGGGCACCGCGTCGACGGGCGGGGACGGGTCGGATTCGCCGATCGCGTTGATCGCGACGATCGTGTAGGAGTACGTGGTGCCGTTGGTCAGGCCCTGGTCGGTGTGGGTCAGGGTGTCCGCGCCCAGGGTGGCCAGGGGCGCCGCCGATCCGGGTTCGCCGTTGGTCGAGCGCAGGATCCGGTAGCCGGTGATCGGGCTGTCGCCGGTGTCCGCCGGCGGCATCCAGGACAACACCGCCTGTCCCTGGCCGGCGGTGGCGGCCAGGCCCCCGGGCGCGCCGGGCTTGCCGCTGCCCACCCCGGACAGGGTGACCGTGCGGCTGCCGCCGGGGATGTTGCCGGTCAGGGTGAGGGTGCCGCCGGCCGAGCCGCGTTTGGTCGGGGTGAACGTGATCGCGAAGGAGCACGCGGAGCCGCCGGGCACGTTGGTGTCCGGGCCGGACGCGCAGGTGGTGCCGTTGGCGTCGACCGCGAAGGGGCCGTCGACCTTGGCGGAGGCGATCATGAACGGCACGTCGCCGGTCGTGGTGATCGGCAGATTGCGGGTGACCGCCCGGCCCACCGGCGAGACGCCGAAGTCGATCGCCGGAAGCAGGTCGCCGACCTGGGCGGCGGGCACCGTGAAGGACAGCAGGGCGTGGCCGTCGCCGACCCCGCCGGAGGCGGAGGTCTGCGCGCCGGGGAAGACGATCGGGTCGGCGTACGCGCCGTTGCCGCCGGCGGCGGGGGCGAACAGCCAGGGCAGCGGGGCGGTCGCCGAGGACAGTGTGGTGCCGTTGTCGCGGATCCCGACCACCAGGGTCGCGCCGGCCTGGACCGGACCGTTCGCGGCGACCGCGGCCGAGCCGGCCACCGACGAGCCCGGGACGGTGCCGGCCGCCTTGCCGTACACGGTCACGGTCATCGCGGTGGCCCCGACCGGCACGGTCACCCGGTGGTCGCCGCCGCCGGTGACCGCCGTCTGCACCTGGGTCGTGCCGCCGGGCGTCGTCGGCGCGGCGGGCCGCACTCGGACGGCGCCCGGCCGGTCGGCGCCGGCGACCGCCGCCGGCGCGAGCGCGGCGAGTGCGCACACCGTCGCGAGCAGCCCGGCTGCGAGTGTTCCGGGGCGGATACGACGGCGGATGGCGCTGTGCATGGAGATGGACCCCCGGGTGGGCTGCGGCTGTCGATACCGGACGGCACCGGACGGCCCACCGCGGTCCCCGTTTCACGGGGTCGGCGGATTCCGCGCGCACGGCTTTTCCGGCAGCTCCTCAGCGCGGATGCTAGCGCTCACCGGGAGCGACCGGGAGTGCCCCCGACCAGAAGATCACTCGATGGAATTCGCTGGTCCGGGCCGCCCGTACGCGCACGACCCGGCAAAGCTGACCATCCGTCAGTTTTCGTCGACGCCGCCACGATCCGCGCCGGCGCCGGTTCGCCGGCCGGCGACGGTTCGGGCGGGTCGACGCCCGGCGTCCCGGTCCGCCCGCGGGGTGCGGACCAATCCGCGCCGTCGCGCGTGTCGGCGCCGAATCGCGGGCCGAGCAGGGCGGTTGCCACGACGAACAGGACCAGGAACCAGACGACATACGCGTTCACGAGACACACTCCCGGCGGCACGATGGAATCGGCCCGCACAACAACCAGGCCAGTTCCCATTCTCGATCCGACTGGCCTGCCCACAAAGAGCCAATCCTCGGGAGGTGGACTGTGTTTGCCGACCGATGGGGACCGGATATGACGATCCTCCGGCGCGAAGGGGTACCGACGCGGCATCGTGGCCTCAAGCTCCCGCCGGGCCCGGGACGGTACCGGCGGGGCGGCCGGCGGCGTGCACCTCCCCCCAGTGCGCCGCCGAGGAAGACGGGCCCGCGAGCATTCCCCCCGCTTGCGGGCCCGTCGCCCCACTCGAAACCTTCCACGCACCATCCGGCGCGCCCGTTCAGCGCAGCGCGAGCACCACGTCCCGGATCCGCGCGTCCTGCGCCGGATCGACCGGCAGCGGCACGGTGACCGCGTCCGCCAGGCCGCCCCAGCGCTCGCGGATGAGCGCGGGCATCTCCTCGTACAGCGCCATCGGCACCAGCGTGTCGAGCACCTCGTCGGTGACGTGCCGCGCCAACGCGGACCAGTCGTCCCGGCGGATCATCAGTTGCAACCGGTCCTGGAGTTCGCCCCAGCCGTACAGGTCGAGCGTGCCGCGATACGCGGGGGTCGAGTACAGGAACGCGAACAGCCGCCGCTGCCGCTCGCGTTCGGCGTCCAGCCCGGCACGGTCCGCGCCCGCGATCAGTTGGGTGCCGGCGATCAGTTCGAACGTGCGCGGGACCGCGGCGCGGGATCGGCCCTCGGCGACCGCGGGGCGGGCGACGGTGTGCAACCAGCGCGGCCCGGAGTTGGTGGGGTGGGTGACCAGGCCGTCCGCGAGTTCGCCCGCGAGTGTGCACATCGCCCGGCCGACCCCGCCCAGCAGGATGCGCGGGGCGACGGTGTCCGGGTCCGGGCCGGGGTTGAAGTACGGCTGCATCCGGGTGAGTCGGTGGTGCGGCCCCTCGTGCGCGGGCGGTTCGCCGGTCCGGAACGCCTCGAAGGCGGCCCGCACCGCGCCCACGTAGTCGCGCATCCGGGCCACCGGCGGCGACCACGGCATGCCGTACCGCTCCTCGATGTTCGGCCGCACCTGGCTGCCCAGGCCGAGTTGGAACCGGCCGCCGGAGAAGCGGGCCAGGTCCCACGCGCCGTACGCGGTCAGCAGGGGCGAGCGCACGAAGGCCAGTGCCACCGAGGTGCGCACCACGATCCGTTCGGTGTGCTCCAGGGCCAGCAACGCGACCGCGAACGCGTCGTGCACCGTCTCGGCCACGTGCAACCCGTCGAACCCGGCCGCCTCGGCTCGGCGCGCGTGCGCGGCCACCTCGCGCAGCGGCAGCCGCGGATCCATCCCCGTGTAGACCCTCACCAGGGGAAGTCCTCGCCGACCAGGCCCTCGGACAACGTCCACAACCGCGCCGCGTCCGCCTCGTCCAGCGCCCACGGCGCGTGCTCGGTGGTGATCGCACAGTCCGCGAGGTAGACCCCGCCGACGTCGGCGAGTTCACCGCCCACCGCCGCCCAGACCTGGGTCGCCGCACCGCTCGCGACCTGCTTGAGCGGCGGCATGTTCGCGGCGGTGACCTTCTTCTGCAGATCGCGTCCCGCGTCCCGGGTCATGTACCGACCGAGGTTGGTCGCCACCATGCCCGGGTGCACCGCGAGGGACCGGATACCGCGCCCGCGCAACCGGCGGTCCGATTCGACGGTGAACAGGATGTTGGCGGTCTTGGACGCGCCGTACGCCTTCCAGGGCTGGTAATCCTCCGGCGCGTCCCGGTAGTTGGGGTCGGCCCAGCGGATCCCGGAGGCGACATGCCCGGCGGAGCTGAGGTTGACCACCCGCGCACCGGGACCCAGGGCGGGCACCAGCAGGTTGGTCCACAGGAAGTGGCCCACGTGGTTGGTGCCGAATTGCAGCTCGAAGCCGTCCGCGGTGCGAGCGAACGGGGTCGCCATCACTCCCGCGTTGTTGACCAGGACGTCCACCCTCGGGAATCGCTCGCGCAGTTCGGCGGCGGCGGCGCGGATCGAGGCGAGCGAGGTGAGGTCAAGGACGGCGTACTCCACCTTGCCGGGCAGGTCCGCGACCGCCGCCCGACCCTTGTCCGCGTCGCGCGCGGTCACCACCACCCGCGCGCCTGCCGCCGCGAGCGCCCGGGCGCTCTCCCGACCCAGGCCGGAGGTGCCGCCGGTGATCACGATGACCCGGCCGGTCGGGTCGAGGCCCGCCAGGACCTCGTCGGTGGTGGTGTCGGGTCCGAATGGCATGGCACGCTCCGCCGGATAGATGCTTGACTGTGTTTAGCACTATGCGGTGCGGGTGGCGGGTTTGCAAGGTCGTCCGAGTGCTCGCGCCGCCGGAATGACGGATCGTCAGGTCAGCCGGATCAGCCGCCGTTCGGTGGCCACGCTCACCGCGGCGGTGCGGGTGTCCACGCCGAGCTTCGCGTAGATGTGGCCCAGGTGGGTCTTCACCGTGGCCTGCGAGATGAACAACTCGCGGGCGATCTCCGCGTTGCCGACGCCGCGCGCGAGCAGGTGCAGGATCTCCACCTCGCGGGCGGTCAGCGTGCTGTCGGGCTTGCGCATCCGGCTGAACAGGCGCGCGGCCACCTCGGGGGCCAGCACGGTCCGGCCCGCCGCGGCGTCGTGCACCGCGCGGAACAGGTCCTCGGGGCTGCCCGCCTTGAGCAGGTAGCCGGCCGCGCCCGCCTCGATCGCCCGGGAGACGTCCGCGTCCGTGTCGTACATGGTCAACACCAGCACGTGCGGCGGCTCGGGCAGCGCGAGCAGGCGCCGGGTGGCCTCGACGCCGTCGATCCCGCCGACCAGTTGCAGGTCCATCAGCACCACGTCGGGGCGCAGCGCGGCGGCCTGCCGGACCGCGTCCTCGCCGCTCGCCGCCTCGCCCGCCACCTCGATGCCCGCCTCCCCGGCGAACAGCGCGAGCAGGCCGGCCCGGACCACGGCGTGGTCGTCGCACACGATCAGGCGGATCGGGTTCACGGGGTGGCTCCTGGGCTCGGACGGGAGGAGGGCTCGGTGTCGGCGGCCGCGGCGGGCGGCGGTGCGGCGTCGGGGACGGTGGCGGCGAGTGCGGTGCCCTCGCCCGGGGCGCTCTCGACGGTGAGTTCGCCGCCCACCTCGGCCAGTCGGCGGCGCAGCGACGGGAGACCGTAGCCACGCAGGTCGCCCACCCGGGTCCGGCCCGGGTCGAAGCCGACGCCGTCGTCGCGGATGTCCAGTGCCACCCGGTCCGGCAGGTAGGTGAGGGTCACGTGCACGGCCCGGGCCCGGGCGTGTTCGCGCACGTTGGCCAGCGCGCCCTGCGCGGTCCGGGTGAGCGCGGCCTGCACCGGCTCGGCCAGCGCGCGGATCCGGCCGTCCACGGCGAGCGTGACATCGGGCCCGTCCTGGGTCCGGAAACGTTCGACGACCCGGGCCAGGCCGCCCGCGAGCCCGGGGTCGTCGGCGAGTTCGGCGGGGGCCAGGTCGCGGACGAACCGGCGGATCTCCTCGACGCCGAGCGCCGCCACCTGCTCCGCCCGGTGCACGTGCGCACGGGCGGCGACGGGATCGGCGTCCCAGCTCCGGTCCGCGGCCTGGAGCAACATCCGCAGGCTGGAGGTGCCCTGCGCGATGGTGTCGTGGATCTCCCGGGACAACCGCTCGCGCTCGGCCAGCACGCCCGCGCGGCGCTCGCTGACCGCGAGTTCGGCGACGGTCTCGCGCAGCCGGCGCTCGTCGCTGCGCATCCGGGTGAACACGGCGGTGGCGATCGCGGCGACCGCGGGCGGGCCGAGGAACAGGCTGGGGTCGATGGTGTCGGCGAGTCGGTACTGGGCGATCACCACGGCGGTGGTGAGCAGCACCACCGTGCCGATCGCCGCCCGCGTCGACAAGACCCGCAGACCGGTGTAGAGCAGCGGCACGGCGCACCACGCGAAGCTCGGCGCGACGGTGACCAGCGCCAGCCACGTGGCGAGCACCGCGGTCAGCCAGGCCGCTCGCGCGGGTGCGGCGTCCTCGGGCAGGGCCAGGCCGGCCAGGTAGAGCACGGCGAGCAGCAGCGCGAGCGCGAGCACCCACGGCGCCCGGCCGTCGGTGCCGTGTCGGACCGTGTATCGGGCGAGCGACGCGGCGAGCAGCAGCAGGAAACCCGCGTGGATCACCAGTCCGGCGTGCCGCACCGGCCATGGCTCTGTTCGCTGTCGGGGCACGACGTACCTGTTCCCTGTCCCGTTCGGCTCGACCACGCGCGAACGCGCGCGGATCGACGGTCCCCTCCACCGTGGGCCGACGCGCCGGGGTCCGGATCGGCCGATCGGTTGATCTTCGCACCGCCCGACCGGCGCGCCGGGACCGGCGACTCTGCCGATGGCGGGCGGGCGGATCGACGGGAGTGTGGAGGCATCGGGACAACGCCCGGGAACGACGCAGGAATAGGGAGTACGGACGATGAGCAACTTTTCGACGCGTGGTCGGGTGCTGACCGGGGTCTTCTCGCTCGCGGCGGTCGGTGCGGTCACCGCCGGTGTCGCGGCGGCCCAGGTGCCCGGCACCTCGGAGGCCAAGCACGACGAGCGCCCGGCGGCGGCCGTGGTGTCGGTCAAGACGCTGGGCGTGGACGCCGCGAGCAAGGCGGCCCAGGCCGCGCTCGACGCCGCCGAGAAGGACGGTCAGCGGGTCACCGTGGTCGTGGTCGCCCGGGACGGCTCCACCCGGGTGGTGCTCAAGGGTGACGGCGCCGGCCCGCAGTCGGAGGAGTCGGCCCGGCGCAAGGCGTACACCGCCGTGTCCTGGAACGCCCCGACCTCGACGCTCGCCCAGCGGGTCACCGCCCCGGGCGCGTCGCTCCGGGACATCCCCGGCACGCTGTTCCTGGCCGGCGCGGTGCCGGTGGCCGTGGACGGCGCCCCGATCGTGGGCATCGGGGTGGCCGGTGCCCCCGCCGGCGACCTGGACGAGAAGTACGCCGCCGAGGGCCTCAAGGCGATCGCCGGTCAGCTCAAGTAGCCGACCGTCGGACCCGGCCGTGCGCCGGGCGCCGCCCTGTACCGGGCGCCTTCGGGCATCGGGCGCCGCCGTGCGTCCGGGATGGCCTCGGGCGGCGGGCGATCCCGGGTCGAGGGACGAGGCACCGCTCCTCGCCCCTCGACTCCGGGGTCGACTCCGCCGCCGGTGGCGCCACGCGGCGGCGCCGGTGGGCGGTCAGCCGAAGACCACCGTGCCCTGGGTGTTGAAGATCGCGCTCTGGAAGGGCAACAGCAGTTGGGCCGGCAGGAAGCTGTCCGGCATCAGCGGCTCGCGAGGCGTCTGCGCGGCGCGTGCCGCGGGAATGTACAGCGAGGCCATCGAGCCGAAGATGACCGCCGTGATGATCACGGCCGCCTTGCGAAATCCGTGCTTGACCATGGAATTGCCCTTCACCGGGGACGTCGGGGGAAACGAATCGGCGTCCCGCCGCGCTCCGGAATTCCGGACACGGCTCCGCCGCACCGCCCGGGGATTTCATGGCGGCGCGGCAACTCTAGGGTTTTGTCGGCAAAGGAAAAGACACCGTTCGCCCTCCCGGGTGACGTCATCGGTTGGCCCAGGGTCCAGGACACGCAATTTCACCCGGAAGGGTGAGGATTATGCGCCTGCGCGCTCCCGCACGTGTCCATGTACCGTGCCGGGCGTTATGCGGGCCGCCCGGCGCCGATGCGCTCACGCAGCCAGTGATACGAAGCTCGCGGTGTCCGGGTCCCGGTCGGGAAGTCGACATGGATCAAGCCGAACCGTTGGTGATAGCCCTCGGCCCATTCGAAGTTGTCCAGCAGGGACCAGACGAAATAGCCGCGGACGTCGATTCCGGCTTTGCTCGCCGCGCTCACCGCGGCGATATGCCCGTCCAGGAACGCGATGCGTTCCGGATCGTCGAGCCCCTCCGCCGTCGAGCAGCCGTTCTCGGTGATCCAGATCGGCGGCAGCGCGTCGCCGTAGCGCGCCCCGAGCCCGGTCAGCAGGGTGCTCAGTCCCTCGGGGACCACCGGCCAGTCGAAGGCGGTCCGCGGCACGCCGGTGATCTCCACCGTGGTGAACGGCAGCGGCGCGCCCGGCTCACCCTCGGCGATCACCGTCGGGTTGTAGTAGTTGACGCCCAGGCCGCTCACCGAGCCGCCGATCAGGTCGAGATCGCCGGGTTCGACGAAGGGCAGCGCCGCGGCGTCGTGGCCGTACGCGCTCAGATCCGGGTAGCGGCCGAGCAGCAGCGGGTCGGTGAACAGCCGGTTGTGCAGCGTGTCGTACGCCGCCGCGGCGGCCCGATCGGCCGCGCTCTCGCTCGCCGCGGTCACCGGGGTCAGGTTGTTGGACACCAGGACCCGTTCCGCGCCGGCCTCGCGCAGCACGGCGGCGGCCAGACCGTGGCCGAGCAGTTGGTGGTGCGCGGCGGGCAGCGCGTCCAGGAGCAGCGCGTGGCCCGGCGCGTGCACGCCGAGCGCATAGCCCCAGGCCATGTGGATGAACGGCTCGTTGAGCGTGATCCAGGTACGCACCCGGTCGCCGAGCCGGGCCGCGACGTGTTCCGCGTAGTCGGCGAATCGGGCGGCGGTGTCGCGCGCGAGCCAGCCGCCGCCGTCCTCCAGGGCCTGCGGCAGGTCCCAGTGGAACAGCGTCGGGGTCGGCGTGATGCCGCGTTCGATCAGCGCGTCGACCAGGCGGTCGTAGAAGTCCAGACCCGCCGGATTCGGCTTGCCCCGCCCATCCGGCTGGATCCGCGGCCAGGCGATGGAGAACCGGTAGGCGTCCACGCCCAGGTCGGCCATCAGCGCGACGTCCTCGGCCCAGCGGTGGTAGTGGTCGCAGGCGATCTCGCCGGTGTGGCCGTCGCGGATCCGCCCCGGTTCGGCACAGAAGGTGTCCCAGACCGAGCGGCCTCGGCCGTCCTCGGTCACCGCGCCCTCGATCTGGTAGGCGGCGGTCGCGGTGCCCCAGGAGAAGCCCGCGGGCAGCTCCCAGGGGGTGGCGGGGGACGTCATGGCGGCTCCTGGGTGGGGTTCGCGGGCGGTCCGGGCGGTTTCGGGTGATCCGTCGGCGGTCGGGCGCCCCGGTGGGCCGGTCCGGTCGGGCGGCGGATCGCGGCCCATGATGGCCCGCGCGGTGTGTGGGGTCCAGGGTGTCTTCGGGTCATCCGAACATCGTTTTGCCGGTTGACAATTAGAATGGTTGTCCATGACAACCACACCCGCGCCGGGCCGCGCCGAACACGGCTGGCTACGCCGCCTGCTGGCCGCCTCGTGGCGGTACCGGAGCAGCGTGCTGATCGCGTTCGGGGCGTCCCTGGTGGGGATGGCGGTCACCGCGCTGGTTCCGCTGGTGCAGCGCAAGGTGGTCGACGACGCGGTCGCCGGCGAGTTGGGCGATCTGCTGCCGCTGTCGGTGCTGCTGCTGGGCGCGGCCGTGGTCGTCTTCGGCTGTACCTACGCGCGGCGCTACGTCGGCGGCAAGTTGTCCCTGGACGTGCAGTACGACCTGCGCACCCGCATCTTCGGCGCGCTCTCCCGGCTGGACGGTGCGCGGCAGGACGAATTGCAGACCGGGCAGATCGTCAGTCGGGGCATCTCCGACGTGACGATGGTCCAGGGCTTCATGTCGATGATCCCGATGATGACCGGCAGCGTGCTGCTCTTCGTCATCTCGCTCGGGGTGATGTTCTGGCTCTCGCCGCTGCTCACACTGGTGTCGCTGGCGGTGGGGCCGGGCTTGTTCGCGGTGGCCTACCTGTCCCGGAAGCGGCTGTTCCCGGCCACCTGGCAGGCTCAGCAGGACGCCGCCGCGCTGGCCGGCGTGGTGGACAACGCGGTGACCGGGGTCCGGGTGGTCAAGGGCTTCGGTCAGGAGGAGCAGGAATTGCTCCGGCTGGAGACGGCCGGCCGCAGGCTGTTCGCCTCCCGGCTGCGCGCGGTCCGGTTGAACAGTCGGTACACCCCGACGCTTGCCACGATCCCCGCACTCGGCCAGGTCGGGGTGCTCGCGCTCGGCGGCTGGTTGGCCGTGCGCGGCGAGATCACCCTGGGCACGTTCCTGGCCTTCTCCACCTACCTCGGCCAATTGGTCGGGCCGGTGCGCATGCTCTCCGGCCTGTTGACGTTCGGGCAGCAGGCCCGGGCCAGCGTGGAGCGCATCTTCGAGGTGATCGACTCCCAGCCGATCGTGACCGAGAAGCCGGACGCCCGGGTGCTGCCGGTGGTGGCCGCCTCGGTGGAGTTGGCGGATGTGCGGTTCGGCTACGTCGCCTCCCGGCCGGTGCTGGACGGGTTGTCGCTGCGGGTGGAACCGGGCGAGACGTTGGCCCTGGTGGGCACCTCCGGATCGGGCAAGTCCACCGTGTCGATGTTGCTGCCCCGGTTCTACGACGTGCAGTCCGGGGCGATCCTGGTGGACGGGCACGATGTGCGGGATCTGACGTTCGACTCGCTGCGCTCGGCGATCGGCCTGGTGATGGAGGACAGCTTCCTGTTCTCGGACACCGTGCGGGCCAACATCGCGTACGGCCGGCCGGACGCGACCGAGGAGCAGGTGCTCGCGGCGGCGCGGGCGGCCGAGGCCGACGCGTTCATCCGCGAACTGCCGGCGGGCTACGACACGGTGGTCGGCGAACAGGGCCTGACGCTGTCCGGCGGGCAGCGGCAACGGGTGGCGCTCGCCCGGGCGTTGATCACCGATCCGCGGATCCTGTTGCTGGACGACGCGACCTCGGCGGTGGACCCCAAGGTCGAGGCGGAGATCCACGCCACGCTGCACCGGGTGATGGCCGGGCGCACCACGATCCTGGTCGCACACCGCCGCTCGACGCTGCAACTGGCCGACCGGATCGCGGTGCTGGATCGGGGTCGGCTGGTGGACGTGGGCAGCCATGACGAGCTGAGCGGGCGCTGCCCGTTGTACCGGCTGCTGCTGTCGGGGCCGGGCGAGGACGCGGAGGGCGTGGACGCGCACGAGGCGATCGGGGCGGGCGCGCCGGGTGTGCTCGGGGATCCGGGCGAGCCGTCGGCCGCCGGTGGGGTGACGCCCGCGCTGTGGGAGCGTTCGGCCTCGACCGATGCGGTGCCCGCGGTCGCGCCGGGTGCGGTCGCCGGGACCGGGACGGGCGGTGGCCCGCGTGGGTGGGCGGCGATGCTCCAGGCCACGCCGGAGTTGCTCGCCCAGGTGGCCAAGCTTCCGCCCGCGACGGATCGGCCCGACGTGGACGACGCGCGGGCGCGACGCTTGGACTCGGCGTTCGATCTGCGCTCGTTGTTGCGGCCGTTCCGGTGGGCGTTGTCGCTCGCCTTGGTCCTGGTGATCCTGGACACCGGCGCACAACTGGCGCTGCCGGCGCTGATCCGGGACGGGATCGACCGGGGCATCGACGACGGGGCGACCGGCGCGATCATGACGGTGTCGCTGATCGCCGTCGTGATCGTGGCCGCCGACTGGTTCGTCAACGTCGGCCAGGCACTGATCGCGGGTCGCACCGGCGAGCGGTTGCTCTACACACTGCGGGTGAAGACCTTCGCCCACCTGCAACGACTGGGCCTGGACTACTACGAACGCGAGTTGTCCGGGCGGATCATGACCCGGATGACCACCGACGTGGACGCGCTGTCCACGTTCTTGCAGACCGGGTTGATCAGCGCGGTGGTCAGCGTGCTGACCTTCTTCGGGATCATGATCGCGCTGCTCGTGCTCGACTGGGAGCTCGGGCTGATCGTGATGAGTGTGCTGCCGATCCTGATCGCGGCCACCGTGGTGTTTCGATCCAAGTCGTCCAAGGCGTACACGGAGGCGCGCGAGAAGGTCAGCGTGGTCAACGCCGATCTGCAGGAGAACGTCGCGGGACTGCGGGTGTCGCAGGCGTTTCGCCGTGAGGGCCGTAATTCGGAGCGGTTCGCCGAACGCAGCGACGACTACCGCGCATCGCGGCTGCGGGCGCAGCGCTACATCGCGATCTACTTCCCGTTCGGGCAGTTCCTGTCCAGCGTCGCGGCGGGCATCGCGCTGATCGTCGGCGCGCATCGGGTCGGCGGCGGCACGTTGTCGGCGGGCGCGTTGATCGCCTACCTGCTGTACATCGACATGTTCTTCTCACCGATCCAGCAGCTCTCCCAGGTCTTCGACGGCTACCAGCAGGCGGCGGTGGGGCTGCGCCGGATCCGCGACCTGCTGCGCACGCCCACCACGACCCCGCCGCCGGCCGTGCCGGTACCGGTGCCGGCGAGCGGGCTCAAGGGGGCGATCACCTTCGAGGACGTGCGGTTCGCGTACAACGCGCCCACTTTCGTGGACGACGAGGTCACCGATGCCGGCGTTGCCGCCGCCGCCGAGTCGCCCGAGGTGGTGTCCGGCATCTCGCTGCACGTCGAACCGGGCGAGACGGTCGCGCTGGTGGGGCAGACCGGCGCGGGCAAGTCCACGCTGGTCAAGCTGGTGGCCCGGTTCTACGACGTGACCGGCGGCGCGGTGCTGGTGGACGGCGTGGACGTGCGCGACTACGACCTCGCGGCCTATCGACACCGGCTCGGCATCGTCCCGCAGGAGGCGTATCTGGCTCCGGGCAGCGTGCGGGACGCGATCGCGTACGGCCGCCCGGAGGCCACGGACGCCGAGGTCGAGGCGGCGGCCCGGGCGGTCGGCGCGCATGCCGCGATCGCCGAGCTGAACGGGGGCTATCTGCACGACGTCGGCGAGCGGGGGCGCAACCTGTCGGCGGGCCAGCGCCAACTGATCGCGCTCGCCCGCGCCTATCTGGTCGACCCGGACATCCTCCTGCTCGACGAGGCCACCGCCGCACTCGACCTGGCCACCGAGGCCGCGGTCACCCGGGCCACCGAAGCTCTCACCGGCCGCCGCACCACGTTGGTCGTCGCCCACCGCCTGACCACCGCCGCCCGCGCCGACCGCATCGCCGTCATCGACCGAGGCCGCCTCGTCGAACTCGGCACCCACACCCGACTCCTCACCCAGGCAGGCCCCTACGCCTCCCTGTGGGCCGCCTTCACCGGCGCCAAGGAACACGCGGCCTAGCCAGGGGCGTGTCTGCAATCCCCCGTCGGGCTCTGCGGCGTGAGCGCAGCGAGGAGCCCGAAGGGTGGATGCCATGCGTCGGCGTGCCGGAGAAGCGCCTGCGTAGTGGTTCCATTCCGGTGTTTCTCCGGGGCGGCGAGGTGCGGTGCCGGGCGTCGCGGAGCTCGGCGGGGGATCGAAGACAGGCCCTGGTTTCCTCGGCCGGAAATCCGATGCGTGTATCCGGATTCGCCGGAAGGCTCGGACGGGAGGACCTTCGGCCGTGTCGACGTCGTCCCGCCGCTCGACCCCGACAACCACAAGAAGGAAAGGAGTGGTGACCGGCGAGACGGCCGGTCGAGCCGACGGCGTCGGACCCGGACCCTACCCTCGGGAACATGACCATTCAGCGCATGGACAATGTCGGCATCGTCGTCGACGACCTCGACGCCGCCGTCGCCTTCTTCATCGAACTCGGCATGGAGCTGGAAGGCAGGATGCCGATCGAAGGACGCTGGGCGGGGAACGTCGTCGGGCTCGACGACATGCGAAGCGAGATCGCGATGTTGCGGATCCCGGACGCCCCGGGCCGGATCGAACTGGCGAAGTACCACACCCCCAAGGCGATCACCCCCGAGCCGGAGATCGCCCCGGCGAACACGCTGGGCCTGCACCGCATCATGTTCGCCGTCGACGACATCGAGGACACCCTCGCCCGCCTCCGCCCGCACGGCGCCGAACTCGTCGGCGAAGTGACACGCTTCGAGGACAGCTACCTGCTCTGCTATCTCCGCGGGCCGAGCGGAGTCGTCCTCGCGCTGGCCGAGCAACTGAGCTGAGAAAAGGGAAGTCCGCTCATGATGGCGCCGACCTGGTGTCCTCCGCCGGCAATCGGCGCTTGCGGCCGGACGTGCAGGGCCTCGGACGCGCGGCGGCCTTCGCGGAGAGACCCGGTGACGGTGTCCGTCCACCCACGCGCGGCGGATCTCGCACAGCAGCAACGGCGCCCGCCCGGCCGGCCGGCCACGGACGGAACCAACCCGGCCGGCGTTCGAGGCCACCGGAGCCGATTCACCGCGCACGCCAACGGCGAAGCGCCGGCCGGACCGAAATTCGGCCCGGCCGGCGCTTGAGGCCACCTCGGCCGGAGGCGGGGTCACGGAACCCGGCCGGCCCCCGAGGACGAAGCGAACCTACTCGGTCGCGATCGAACGAAGCACAGGCAACCGCGCGGCCCGCGCGGCAGGCCGCGCTCCGGCTGCCAGCCCACCGAGCGCGCCCACGCCCACCAGCACCGCCAGTTGCACCGTGGGCACCGAGAACGGCAGCGCCGCCCCCGTATCGACACCGCCGATCGCACGAATCGCCACCCAGCCCAGGAACAGGCCGACCACGAGCCCACTCACCGCGCCGATCACCGCGACCAACGTCGACTCCCAGCGCAGCGCCGACCGCACCTGGGATCGCGCCGCGCCGATCGCCCGCAACAGGCCCAGCTCGCGCGTGCGTTCGTAGGCCGCCAGGGACAGCGTGTTCGCGATACCGCCCAACGCGATCACCAACGCGAGCGCGAGCAGCACGTAGACCACCGCGACCAGCGTCTGCAACATCTCCGCCCGCGCCGCCACGAACCCTTCCCGGTCCCGTACCGGCGGCGCGCCGTAGTCCTTGGCCAACCGCTCGACCTCGCCCTCGACCGTGTGCGTCGAGACGCCCGGCGCGAGCCGCAGCACCGTCGCGGCGTCCAGGGCCGCGTCGGCGTGCGACTCCCACGCGACGCGATCGATCAGGTAGTCGCCGACCACGGCCGTGCGGTCGTAGAGCCCGGTGACGGTGAACGTCTGCCGCGCACCGTCCGGGAAGGTCACCTCGGTGGTCGAACCGAGCCGCCAGCCCCGGTCCTTCGCGGCGTCCGCGGACACCGCCAGACCACTGGGACCGAGCCCGGTCACCCGCCCCTGCCGCACGTCGAGATCGAACACCCGGTCCAGCCGGCCCGAGTCCACCGCCAGCAGTTGCCGACCGTGCCCGTCCACCAACGCACCCGCGTTGCGGATCCCGGTCGCCGCGACCACGCCGGGCAACTCGGAGGCCCGCCGCGTGAGTTCGGGGCTGTGGCCGCCCCCGGCCCAGCCGGCGGGCGAGGATCCGCCGATCACCAACTGTCCGGCGATCACCTTCCGGGTCTGCTCACCGGCACCCTCCTTGAGCGAGGCCGCGAACACCGCGAACAGGGTGACGATGGCGATCCCGAGCAACATCGCGGTCGCCGCACCGGCGGTTCGACGCGGGCTGCGCAGCAGATTGCCGCGCGCCAACGCGCCCGGCGCGCCCCGCAGTCGCGGCAGCGGCGCGGTGAGCGGACCACCGGCCGCCCGGATGCCCGCCGGGGCCACCGACAACACGCCCGCGAGCAGGGCCGGCGCGGCGATCGCCAGACCCACCAGGCCGCCGCCGGCGATGCCCACCGCCAGGCCCGCCGCGAGCAGCACCAGGCCCGCGAGCAGCCGCCCACGCGGCAGTTCGGTGCGCTCCGCGCCCGCGCCGCGCAGCGCGGTCACCGGTGCCACCCGCGAGCCGCGCACGGCCGGCACCAACGCGGCGAACGCGGTCACCAGGATGCCGACGGGCAACACCGTGAGCGCGGTGGACGTCTTGAACGTCAGCCCGCGGGCCGGTAGTTCGAAGCCGAGCCCGGCGAACAACTCCTTGAGCCCGGCGGCCAGCCCGAGCCCGGCCGCCAGGCCGAGCGCGGAAGCCGCCACGCCGATCACCAGGGCCTCGATCAGCGCCTGTCGCAGCGCCTGGCCCCGGCTCGCCCCCAGCGCCCGCATCAGGGCGACCTCGCGGGTGCGCTGCGCGGCCACCACGGAGAACGTGTGATTGATCGAGAAGGCCGCGACGACCAGCGCGATCGCGGCGAAGACGGTCAGGAAGGTGCGGAAGACCTTCAGGAAGCTGTCCTCCACGGCGGACACCGCCTCGCCGGTGGCCACGTTGCCGGGCACCGCCTGCACGTCGGCCGGCAGCGCTCGCTGGATCCGCGCGGCCAGGTCCTTCTGGTCGGTGCCGGGCGCGGCCCGGACCGCGATGGTGCCGACCTTGCCCGGGTCGCGCAGCACGTATCGGCGTGCGCCGTCGAGGTCGAAGGCGGTATACGAGCCGCCGCCGAAGGCGTCCAGGTCACCGAAGGTGGCCACGCCCACGATGGTCACCGGCACCGGCCCGGGGGTGAGCACGGTGGTCCGGTCGCCGGGCGCCAGGTGCCCCTGTTTGGCGGTGGCCCGGTCGATGACCACCTCGTCGGGCCCCGTCGGCGCGCGGCCGGCGGCCAGCCGGTACGGCGTCAGGGCCGGATCGGTCACCCAATTGCCCGCCGTGCGCGGGCCGTTGCCGGTGAGCGCCTTGCCGTCCTTGCCGATCACCTGACCGTAGCCCTGGATCACCGGTTCGGCGCCCGCGACGCCGGGCACCGCCCGGACCCGGTCCACCAGTGCGCCGTCGATCGCGCCCCGCTGGCTGCCGGGCCGGTCGGTCACCGAGGTGGCGTTGCGCACCACCACGTCCGTGCCGGCGCCGCTGTCTCGGATCAGCCCGCCGATGGAGGAGTTCATCGTGTCGGCGAGCACGAGCGCGCCGGAGAGGAAAGCCGTGCCCAGCAGCACGGCGAGGGCGAGTCCCACGAGCCGGCGTTTGCGGGCCCACAGGTTGGCGAGCGAGAGACGAATCAGCATCGCGCGTCACTCCCCTCGGGCGCCGGCACCCGCGGCGACTCGGTCGAATGCCTTCATCCGGTCCAGCACCCGGTCCGGGGTCGGCGCCTGCATCTCGTCGGCTATCCGGCCGTCGGCCAGGAACACCACGCTGTCCGCGTAGCCCGCGGCGACCGGGTCGTGGGTGACCATCAGCACGGTCTGATCGAGTTCGTTCACGGCGTCGCGCAGCAGCGCGAGCACCTCGGCGCCCGAGCGCGAGTCGAGGTTGCCGGTCGGCTCGTCGGCCATCACGATCTCCGGTCGCCCGACCAGTGCCCGGGCCACCGCGACCCGCTGCTGTTGCCCGCCGGAAAGCTCGCCGGGCCGGTGGTGCAGTCGCTGTGCCAAGTCGACCGCGGTGACCACCCGGTCCAGCCAGGCCGGGTCCGACTTGCGGCCCGCGAGCGACGCGGGCAGCACGATGTTCTCCAGCGCGGTCATCGTGGGCAGCAGGTTGAACGCCTGGAAGACGAATCCGATCCGGTCCCGGCGCAGCCGGGTGAGCTGCCGGTCGGTGAGCGAGCCCAGCTCGGTGTCACCGAGGAAGACCGCGCCGTCGGTGACGTCGTCCAAGCCGGCCAGGCAGTGCAGCAGCGTGGACTTGCCCGACCCGGAGGGACCCATCACGGCGGTGAACCGGCCGCGGGGGAAGCCGATGGTGACGTCGTCCAGGGCGCGCACGACGGTGTCCCCGACGCCGTGCACACGCGAGACGTGTTCGGCGCGCGCCGCGTAGTGCTTCGTGGGGTCGATGGTGGTGGTCATGACGATCCTTCTCGGGAGAGGGGACGGGAGGAAGCAAGGGGTGCGGGTCGACCCGCACGGGCGGGCGCAGCCGCGGCGTCGGCCCGGTCGTCCCGGTCGGCCGTGCCGGCCGGGACGCGCCGATCGCGCGGTGTGTCGTCGGTGCGCCGGCTCGACCGGGTCCGACCCCGGCCGCGGTCGCCCGAGGGCTTGAAGACGGACAGCGCCGTCGCGGCGATCAACGCGAGCAACTGGAAGATCACCACGACCAGGTGCCAGGTCTGCAGCGGTGGCAACGCGTCCGCGTTACCACCGGAGGCGGAGGCGGCGATCATCCGATGCGCGAACTGGCTGACCACACCGGCGCCGGCCACGATCACCGCGATCAGCAGCACGATCTTGATCTTGATCCAGAGGTGCTGCCACAGCCCCCAGGGCGTCCGCAGGCACAGCAGCACACCGGTGATCAGCGACAGCACGGCGAACGGAATCCCGCCCGCCAGCGCGAATATCCGCATCAGCTGATACGCGCCGTGTCGCAGCGCGGGGTCGTCGGTCGCGCGGGCCACGATGCCGATCAGCAGCATGACCCACTCGACGCCCAGCAGGCCGACCGCGAACACCACGTGCCCGGAGTTGACCGCCCTGCGGACCGACCTCGAATAGCGCCGTTTCCCGGTCGTCGGGGACGCGTTCACGGTGACCTCCTGGAAGCAATGCCGGACGGGAGCGCGGGTCGGGGCGTGGGCCCGGGCCCGTCGGCGAGGTGCGGAAACGGCCTCGCTCCGGGGGCCTCGTCGACGGGAACAACTCTTCCGATTCGCGGCCCGGCCGGCGTCCGACCCGGGGATGCACCGGCCCTGCTGCCCCAGCAGGTCCAAGAGGCCCTCGACCAGCACGTTCCTGCTCCCTGGGGAGCAGCCTCCAGGGGCCCGTCTGCTTCCCCGGGAGCATCCGACAAGCCCACGCGCAGCGGACGCGCGCGGCCCCCCGCTCCCCCTACCGTTGATCACATGACCAGCCCCTCGAATCCCCCGACCCGGAGCCCGGGATCGCGGCCCCGAGCACCGTGGTCGCGGGTTTCCCGCCCCGGCGCACACTGGCTCGCGCACACGCTCGGCCCGGTCCCACCCGTCGTGCGCGACATCGCGCTCGGGGTGCTGGTCTGCGCGGTGCAAATGGGCACGATGCTCTTCGCGAACCATCGCCAGCCGGACCCCGCCCGGGCCCTGGACGCATGGGGGGTGCTACTGATCGTCGCCGGCCCGTTGGCGCTGATCGTGCGCCGCCGCCACCGCGCGGGCGTGCTCGTGGTGACGGTCGGTTCGGCGCTGGTCTACACGATGCTCGACTATCCGCGCGGCCCGATCTTCTTCGCGATGATCATCGCGTTGTGGGGCGCCTTCGCCGCCGGCCTGCGCCTGTTGGCGTATGTGGTCCTGGTGCTGGGCTACACCGGCTTCGTCTGGATATCACCGCTGGTGACCTCCGAGTCGACGCCCGACCTCGGGCCGGCGCTGGGCATCGCCGCGTGGTTGCTGGTGCTCGCGGGGATCGGCGAGGTGGTCCGGCTGCGTCGCGCGTTCAACGCCGCGGAGGCACAGCGGGCCCGGGTGCATTCGCTCGGCCTGGCCGAGGCCGAGCGCCGCCGGGCGGGCGACGAACGGCTGCGCATCGCCCGCGAGTTGCACGATGTGCTCGCGCATCACATCTCGCTGATGAACGTGCAGGCGTCGGTGGGCCTGGAGTTGATGGACACCTCGCCGGAGCAGGCCCGCGAGGCGTTGACCGCGGTCAAGTACGCGAGTCGGGAGGCGCTGGGCGAGTTGCGTTCGGTGCTGGACATCCTCAAGGGCGACTCGGTCGACCATTCGGGTCCCGACGGTGCCCCTCGCGCGCCCACCGCGGGTCTGGACCGGCTCGACGACCTGGTCGCGCGCACCTCCGCCGGCGGGCTGACCGTGCGGGTCGAGCGCACGGGCACCGTCCGCCCGCTGACCGCGGCGGTGGACCTGGCGGCCTACCGGATCGTGCAGGAGGCGCTGACCAACACCCTGCGGCACGCGGCGGCGAGCGAGGCCGTGGTGGGGGTGACCTACGGCGAGACCGGTTTGCAGGTGTCGATCCGCGACAACGGCCGCGGGCCCGAGCCGAGCCCGTCCCCCGCCGACGCGCTGACCTCCGGCGGCAACGGGCTGCACGGCATGCGCCAGCGGGCCGCCGCGCTCGGCGGCCGCTGTGTCGCGGGACCGGTGCCGGGGCGCGGCTTTCACGTCCAGGCCCACCTGCCCTACGGTGATCGCGCCGACGCGCAGGACCGCGGCAAGGCTGCGCCGACCGCGTCGGCGGCGACCGCCGGCGGTCCGACGCAGTCCATCGAGGGGGACGCATGATCAGGTTGGTGCTGGCCGACGACCAGGCTCTGGTGCGCGCGGGCTTTCGGGCCCTGTTGTCCGCGCAGCCGGACATGGAGGTCGTGGGCGAGGCGGGCGAGGGCGGCGAGGCGGTCCGGCTCACCCGCGAACTGCGCCCTCACGTGGTGCTGATGGACATCCGGATGCCCGGCATGGACGGCCTGGAGGCGGCCCGGGTGATCGCCGCGGACCCGGCGCTGACCGACGTGCGGGTGGTCATCCTGACCACGTTCGACCTGGACGAGTACGTCTTCGAGGCGCTGCGCAATGGCGCGAGCGGCTTTTTGGTCAAGGACACCGAACCGGCCGAACTCCTGCGCGGGGTGCGGGTGGTCGCGGCGGGCGATGCCCTGTTGTCGCCGAATGTGACGCGCCGGTTGATCGAGGAGTACGCGGCCGGCGCCGCGCGGCCCGCCGTCGCGCCGTCCGCCGAACTGGCCCTGCTCACCGAGCGCGAGCGGGAGATCGTCGGGCTGGTCGGCCGCGGGTTGTCCAACGACGAGATCGCCGGACACCTGGTGCTCAGTCCGCTCACCGCGAAGACCCACGTGAGCCGGGCGATGACCAAGCTGTCCGTGCGCGATCGGGCCCAACTGGTGGTCTTCGCCTACGAGACCGGCCTGGTCACCCCGGGCCGCACCTCCCCCTGAGCAGGCGACCCGAGCGCAGCGGCGCGGCCGGCGACCAAGGCGATCGACGGCCCGCCGACCGCACCACCGACAAAGCGCCGGACGGGCCGTGTTCGACCCGTCCGGCGCTCGTGACGCGGCGACTTCCGCCGCGGCCGATTCCTCGGCCCGCTCCTCGATTCCGCCGCTACCGCCCTACTCCTTGGCGCCGACCGCGTCGATCGGGGCCAGCCGCAACAACCGGCGGGCCACCGGGGCCACCGTCAGCGGCGCCAGCAGGAGGGCGGCCGCGCTGATCGCCAGGCACAGCGGCAGCGGGACGTACGGGGTCGTGGTGTCGAACGAGCCCTTGTTGAACGGCACCAGGGTGGCCAGCGCCACCGACATGCCCAGCCCCAGGCCGATCGCACCGACCATGATCGCCTCGCGCCGCAACACCGCGCGGACCTGGCCGTGCGTGCTGCCGATCATCCGCAGCAGGCCCAGTTCCCGGTTCCGGGCCGCCGTGGTGACCGCCATCGTGTTGATCGCGGCGATCGTCGCGAAGCCCGCGAGGATGACCAGCATGATGTAGTTCAGCCACTTGTTCGTCTCGCGGTCCTTGTCCACCTGGGTCGCGTACGCCGCCTGGTCCTGCACCGACACCCCCGGGTGACGCTGCGTCAGACCGGTCAGCGCCGCGTCCGCGGCCCGCACGTCCGCTCCGGCGGCGAACCGCACCAACAGCCGCGTGTCCAGCGCCGTCTCCACGTGTCGCTCGACCGCGGCCCGCGGCAGCGTCACCGCTGCGGTGCCCAGGCCGCGCTCGTAGATCGCCACCACGATGGGGTTGATCGCGGTCCCGTCCCCCAGCCACATCGACACCGGCTTGCCGACCTTGCCGTGCAGCGCCGACGCCATCTGCCGATCCAACGCGACCACGCCGCCCTGCGGTTGCGGCGCACCGGACCGCAACGCGTCGGTGCTGCCCTCACGCACGCCCAGATCCAACGTGGTCGCCAGATCCTGCGTGGTGCCGCCGACGCCCTGCGCGCTCTGCTTCGCCAGGCCGCCGTCCCGAACGACCACGACCGAGGTGTTCAGCACCGACGTCACCGACGCGACACCGGGGGTGGCGGCCACCCGGGCGGTGGTCTGCGGAGCGAAGCCCGGCCCGGCCAGTACCCGATCCGCGGTGATCGCCTCCTTGGACTGCACGCTCGCGTGGTGGTCCTCGGCCGCGAACATGAAGCTCAGCGTGGCCGCGAAGGCGACCGCCAGCGCGATCGGAGTGATCGCCGACGCGAGTCGCCGCGAGTTGGCCCGGGCGTTGTCGAAGGCGAGTTGCCCGGTGGTGCCGAACAGGCTGCCGACCCACCCGAACACCGACACGAGCAGGTGCGCCAGAATCGGGCCGAGCAGGCCGATGGCGATCATGAACAGCATGATCACGCCGCCGGCCGCGGCGATCGCGTCGTCACCGGTGGCGTTCAGCGCGACCCGGGTCACCGCGATGCCGCCGCCGAGCGTGCCCAGTCCGAGCACCAGCCGGATCCAGCCGACGAAGACCCGCTCGGTGGCGGCGTCGCCCAGCGCCTCGGTCGGCTTGATCTTCGCGCTGCGCCGCGCCGCGAGTAGTCCCGCGCCCAGCGCGGTCAGCGTGCCCGCGCCGATCGCCACGACCATCGGGATCCAGCCCACCGAGAGCGTGACGCCGTGCGCGACCAGGCCCCGGTCGTCCATGGCCGAGAACCACCAGCGGGCCAGCAGCGTGCCGGGCAGCACCCCGACGGCGCCCGCCACCAGGGACACCAGAGCGGTCTCGGTGGCGATCATCCGGCGGATCTGCCACGGCGTGGCCCCCACCGCGCGCAGCAGCGCGATGTCGCGCCGGCGCTGCCCCACCGACAGCGCGGTGGCGCCGGCGACCACGAAGATCGCCACCATCAGCACGATGCCGCCCAGGGTGCCGCCGATCGCGGTGAACATCTCCTTGGTGTTGCCGAAATCGCTGTACTCGGCCGCCCCGCGCGCGTTCCCGGTGGCCACCTTGGCGCCGGTGCCCGCCACCGCGGCCCGCACGTCCTCGGCCACCTTGCCGGTGTCCGCGCCGGCCGCCGGGAGCACCCCGATCGCGGTGACCGTGCCGGGGTGTCCGGCCAACCGCTGCGCGTCCGCGTCGGCCACGTACAGGTGCGCGCCCTCTCCCGGCACCACGCCGCTCACCCGCAGCGCGACCTCGCCGCCGGGCGTGGTCGCCCGCACGGTGTCGCCGACCTTGGCCGACCCGGCCGCGGCCGTGGTCAACACCACCTCGCCGGCGCCCGGCGCGGTCCCCTCGCGGGTGCCCGCCAGCGGCGCCGAGGACCAGCCGTGCCCGGCCGGTGTGGTCCGCTCGATCTGCGCCGGGAAGGTCAGGTCGGGGATCACCGCGCGCACCCCCGGCACGGCCGCGATCCGCCCGGCGAGCCCGGCGTCGATCCGGGTCCGCTCGGGCAACGGGGCCGATTCGGTGTACTTGCCCTCCCCCTTGCCCAACTGCTTGCTCACCTTGTCCGGCCCGCTGACCAGGATCGGCGTGTCGGCGTACCGCTCGGGGGTGGCATGCGCGCGAATGCCGCTCTCCATGAACACACCGCACATGGTGACCAGCATCGCGGCGAACAGCAGCGCCACGAACGAGCCCGCGAAGGACGCGGGCCGAAAGCGCACCGAGGTGCGCGCGAGACCGTTGGGTCGAAGCAGCGACATCAGGCGGCCTGTTCCTGTCGGGTGCCCACCTGCGAGAGGTCGACCATCCGGGCGGCGATCGCCTCGGGCGTGGGCCGGTACAGCTCGCCCGCGAGGTTGCCCTCGGCCAGGAAGACCACCCGGTCCGCGTAGGACGCGGCGACCGGGTCGTGGGTGACCATCACGATCGTGGCGCCGGTCCCGTCCACCGCGTGGCGCAGCAGGGTGAGCACCTCGGCGGCGGTGGTGGTGTCCAGCGCGCCGGTGGGTTCGTCCGCGAACAGCACGTCGGGCCGGGTGACCAGGGCACGGGCGATCGCCACGCGCTGTTGCTGACCGCCGGACAGTTGCGCGGGTCGCCGATTCGCGTGCCGGTCCAGGCCGACCGTCGCGAGCACCTCGGCGGCGCGCCGGCGATCGGCGCGCACTCCGGCCAGGCGCAGCGGGAGCAGGACGTTCTTCTCCACGGTCAGCGAGGGCAGCAGGTTGAACGCCTGGAAGACGAAGCCGAGCCGGGTCCGGCGTAGCCGGGTGAGCTCGTTCTCCTTCATCGCGGTCAGGTCGTCGGTGCCCAGCAGCACCCGGCCGCCGTCCGGCCGGTCCAGGCCCGCGGCGCAGTGCAGGAAGGTGCTCTTGCCGGATCCGGACGGGCCCATCACCGCGGTGAAGGTGCCCCGGGGGATGGCCAGATCGATGCCGCGCAGCGCGTGTACCGCCGCCGCGCCCTTGCCGTACGCCTTGGTCACCGCGTCCAGCCGCACCGCGCAGTCCACCGAAGCGGGCGCCGCGTACCGCGGGGTGTACGCGGCATCCTTCTTCGCCTGCCGTGTACCGCGACCGCCTCGCCCGAACATGCTGCCTCCCGTGCCTCGTAACGCCTGTCGAAACCAACAGGTTCGACGCTACAAATCGGGGGCTGTGCGGCACGAGGGTGCGACCACGCGGATCGGGGGTGGGGACAACCCCACCCCCGACACGTCGAGGGGGT
This sequence comes from Embleya sp. NPDC059213, assembly GCF_042754445.1. Lineage (NCBI taxonomy): Bacteria > Bacillati > Actinomycetota > Actinomycetes > Kitasatosporales > Streptomycetaceae > Embleya > Embleya sp. NPDC059213. Next base: position 148,626 of record NZ_JBHZAV010000003.1, on the reverse strand, counting down.
GGGGACGGGCGGCCCCGAGGCGGTGCCTGGGGCCGCGGGTGCTCAGGCGACCGGGCGGGCACCCGGCTTGGCCCGGCTGGGCACCACGAAGGTGACGCCGAGGGCGACGACGGCGGCGACGGCCGCGCAGACGAAGGTCAGTACGAAGCCGCGTTCGGCGGGCAGTCCGCCCGGGCCGGGGTTGGCGGTGAGCAGCGTCGTGGAGATCGCGCTCGCGCAGGACATGCCGACGGTGCGGGCGATGGTGTTGATGCCGGTGGCGATGCCGGTCTGCTCGACCGGGACGGCGCCGACGATCAGGTTGGCCATCGCCGACATGGCCAGCCCGATACCGATGCCGAAGATGAACATGGCGACCAGAATGTGCCAGCCGCTGGTGTGCAGGAGCGCCAGGAACGTGAAGCCCGCGGCCATCAGCACGCAGCCGGCGACCATCGCCGACTTCGAGCCGAACCGCTTGTCGATCACGCCGGCCATCGGGCCGATCAGCAACATCGCGAACGCCTGCGGCAACACGTAGAGACCGGACACCGTCACGGTGGTGCCGAAGCCGTAACCGGTGCTCTCGGGCATCTGCAGGAAGCGCGGCACGAGCAGCATGCCCGCCATCATCGAGAAGCCGACGAGCAGGCCGCCCAGGTTGGTCGCCCACACTCCGCGCAGCCGCATCACCCGCATGTCCACGAGCGGTTCGTCCGTGCGCGACTCGGCGAACACCCACAGTCCGAGGAAGACGAAGCCGGCCACGAACAGGCCGACGGTGTTCAGGGAGCCCCAGCCCCAGGACTCGCCCTTGCTCAGCGCCAGCATCACGCCGACCAGACCGAGCGACAACAACGCGCCGCCGAGCCAGTGGATCCGGGTCTTGACCCGGACCGGCGATTCGGGGATCAGGAACCACGAGGCGATCGCGGTGACCAGGCAGGTCGCCATCGGGATCCAGAACAGCCAGTGGTAGGACAGGTGGTCCATGATCGGACCGGTGATCACGATGCCGATGCCGCCGCCGATGCCCATGATCGCGGACATCAGGCCGATCGCACCCGCGCGGCGCTCCGGCGGGAACTCGTCGCGCACGATGCCGAAGGAGAGCGGGAACACCGCGCCGCCGAAGCCCTGGATCACCCGACCGATGATCATCAGTCCGACCGAGTCGGCGAGCGCACACACCAGCGAGCCGAACGCGAGCATGCCGATGGTGAACACGAACAGGCGCTTCTTGCCGTACATGTCGCCCAGCCGCCCCAGGATGGGCGTGGTCACCGAGGCGCACAGCAGGTAGCCGGTCATCAGCCACGAGGTGGCGTCGGCGGTGGCCCCGATCTCGGTCTGGATCTGCGGGAGGGCCGGCGCGAGCATCGACTGGAGCAGCGAGTAGGTCAGCGCACCCATGATCAGGACGAGCAGGACGAACCCCGTCCGGCTCATGCCCGCGGGCGCGGCCTCGACCGGGGTTTCGGGTGCGATGGGCGGGACAGTGGCGGACGGCGCCTGCTGCGCGCTCTTCAAGGTTGGTTCCTTACATGTACGGGCCACCGACAGGAACGCACGGCGCCCCGTGACAGGGTTTTTGGTTGGGTGTACCAACCGACTTTATGCGGCGCAGGAAGACTTGATCACCGTTCAACGAGACGTCGGGGTAAATTCCCCGTAAGTATTTGCTGCGCAATCTTCCACAATCTGTCAAATAACGGCCAAACCCCGATGGGCGATTCTGTGCCAAGATCGATCTGACGCATCGTCACTTCCTGGGAGGGCAACCCCGTGGCGGATCGAGAACCAGAGCTGCGCATCACCCACATCTCCGAGACCCCGTGGCACGAGGTCAAGGCCCAGTCGCACGGGGGCCGACGCACCTCGGTCTGGGAGAAGTTCCTGGAGTGGTCCCCCGAGCGCATGGTGATCTACGCCCGCTACGACGCGGGTGTCGTGGTCGAACGGCACGGCCACATGTCCGAGCACTACGTCTTCGTACTCGCCGGCGAGGTCCTGATCGGCGACCGCCCGTGCCCCGCCGGCACCCACATCACCCTCGAACAGGGCGCCGCCTTCGGCCCGCTGATCGCCGGCCCCGAGGGCGCGACGCTGTACGAGGTCATGTGCGGCGACCCCCGAGCGGTCCCCGCCGACCGCGAGGGCTTCGACCGCCTGTGCGCCGAACGCGACATCACCCCCCTCCCCAACCCCCCGGTCCCCTGGCCCGACTGGCTGGCCACCCGCACCGACGGCAACCCCGGCGCCTAGCCCGGTCCGGCGGATCCTGGTGGATCGAACACGCAACGCGACCCGTCGCGGGACGGCGCGGCGGGCGCGGCGCGCGGTGGGGCCTGGCCGCGGGCACGGAAAATCAGGCCACCTGTGGGCAGGTGGATCTGTCTTCAAAGGCCGCAAGCTGCCTAGCCTCGCGGTATGGACACGGAACTGGACTCGAATCCGACGTCGGACCCGGACCGGGAGCATGCGCACTGGAGCGCGGAGCCCGGCTGGCTCAACACCGCGAGCAGCGGCCTGCCACCGGATGTCGCCATCGCGGCGCTGACCCGGGCCCAGGAGACCTGGCGGCGCGGGCGGATCGACATGGACGGATTCCACGCGGCCGGTGAACGGGCGCGTGCCTGCTTCGGCCGGATCGTCGGCGCGCCGGCCGAGGCGATCATGGCGGGCAACACCACCTCCGGACTGCTCGCGCCGTTCGCCGCCGGCCTGCCCGCCGGTGGGCGACTCGTGGTGCCGGAGGTCGAGTTCACCTCGAACCTGTTCCCGTGGCTGGTCCAGGAGGCCCGCGGCGTCGAGGTGGTCACGGTGCCGACCGCCGAACTCGTCGAGGCGATCGACGAACGCACCACGGCCGTCGCGTTCAGCCTGGTCCAGTCCGCCGACGGGTCGATCGCGGCCGAGGCGGACATCGTCGCGGCGGCCCGCGCGTACGGTGCGAGCGTCTACGTGGACGGCACCCAGGCCTGCGGGTGGCTGCCGGTGGACGCGACCCGGTACGACCTGTTCGTGGTCAGCGCCTACAAGTGGCTGATGGCCCCGCGCGGCGCGGCGTACGGCTACGTCGCACCGGAACTGGCCGCCCGCACCCTCCCGCACGCCGCCAACTGGTACGCCGGCGCGCCCGACGTCGACCCCTACTACGGCCCGCCGCTGCGGCTGACCGACAGCGCGCGCCGGTTCGACACCTCGCCGTCGTGGTTCTGCCAGGTGGGCGCCGACCCCGCGCTCGAACTGGTCGAGCGGATCGGGGTCGAGCACATCCACGCCCACGACATCGCCCTGGCCGACCGCTTCCGGACCGGCCTGGGCCTGCCGCCCGGCGACAGCGCGATCGTCGCGATCGACCTCCCCGACGCCCAGGCCCGCCTGGCCGCCGCCGACATCCACTTCTCGGCGCGCGCGGGCCGCACCCGGCTCGCCTTCCACGTGTACAACACCGACGCCGACGTGGACGCGGCCGTGGCCGCGCTCACCGCCTGACCCACCGGGCCCGCCCGCCGACGGCCACGCCGAGCGGGCCGGACACACCGGGCGGGCCCACGTCCCCTCCCCGACTCAGAGCAGCACCGAAGCCAGCGACCGCCAATCCGTCATCGGCGCCTGCGTCATCGTCTCGCCGAGCACCTGGACGCAGACGTGGTCGGCTCCGGCCGCGAACTGCGCGTGCACGCCCGCGTGGATCGCCGATTCGTCACCCGAGACCACCAGTCGGTCGACCAGCCGTTCGCTGCCGCCGTCCGCGAAGTCCTCCTCGGCCAGGCCCAGACGCAGCAGGTTGCGCCGGTAGTTGGGCAGTTCGAGGTAGATCCGCAGGTGCTCGCGGGCACGCCGCAACACCGTCTCGCGGTCGGTCGCGACCACCACGGCCTGCTCCACCGCGAGCAGCCGATCCGGTCCCAGCGCCGCACGCGCCTGGGCGGTGTGCTCGGGTGTGACCAGATAGGTGTGTGCGCCGTCGGCCCGCTCCCGGGCCAGGTCCAGCATCCGCGGGCCGAGCGCCGCGAGCACCCGCGGCGGGCGCGGGGCGTCGCCGCCGGCCGCGAAGTACAGCGAGGAGTCCATCGCGTCCAGGTACTCGCGCATGTGCGCGAGCGGCTTCTCGTACCTGCGCCCGCCCGGCCGCAGGCCCTCGACCAGCCCGCCGTGACTGATCCCCAGCCCGGTCAGGAAGCGCCCCGGGTGGGCCTCGTGCACCGTGCGCGCCGCCGCGTTGGCGGCCATCGCGTCCCGGGCCCACACATTGGCGATCCCGGTCGCGGCGGCGATCCGCGGTGCGGCGCCCAGCACCAGCAGCGCCTGGGTGAACGCCTCGCGGCCCACCGTCTCGCCCCACCACAGTGCGCCGTAGCCGAGTTCGTCGAACTCGGCCACGGTCTCGCGCAGTTTCGGCACGGGCAGAAAGTCGAGCGCCGCGGTCCACAGCCCGATCCGGCCCAGGTCCGGACCGGACCCTCCCGCGAGCCCCGGCGCGGTCCGAGGCCCGGTGGTGGTCGGTATCGACGAGGGTATGGGTGCCGGTGTCGACGGCGGTGTGGTCATGGCGCGCTCCCGAGATCCTGGCGTCCTGTAACGCTGTAACAGAGAGATTCTCCCGCACCATACCGGTCGACATGGGCCACCCTTGGTTCCGAGGGAACCATGGACGCGGAATCATGGTCTGGTCACACGTACCAGGTGCCAACCGCACCCATGCCGTTGCCGGATCCGTCGGAGACCTCGTGCAGAGTCCGTTGTTCAACCACACGCTGCGCCAGTCCGCAGAGCGCTACAGCCTGCAGAACGCGCACATGCTCCGGGTACTACTGGCCCCGGAGGTGGGCACCGAGGTACTCGCCCGCAAGGGCGCGATGGTGGCCTACCAGGGAAGCGTGCAATTCGAGGGGGCGTTCCAGACCGCCGCCGAGATCCGCACCGGCGCGCTGACCGGCGACATGCTGGACCTGATGCGCTGCCACGGACACGGCACGGTCTACCTGGCCAATCAGGCACAGAGCATCCACATCCTGAATCTGCACAACGAGTCGCTGATCGTCGAGGACGAGAACGTCCTGGCCCTGGACAACACGCTGAACTGGAGCGTCGTACAGATCGACGCGGGCTACAACGTGGGCGGCATGGGCGCCTATTCGATGCAGATCGGCGGCACCGGCAAGATCGTGATCACCACGTCCGGCGCGCCGCTGGTCCTGCGCGCGTCCCACGATCGCGAGGTGTTCGCGGACGCCGACGCGGTGATCGCCTGGACCGCCGGCCTGCAGACCAGCCTTCAGGCGCAGGCCACGTCCTCGCGGATCTGGCGCCGGCGCCGACAGACCGGCGAAGGCTGGACGATGGCCTTCACCGGCGAGGGCTACGTGGTGGTCCAGCCCAGCGAGATCCTGCCGGTGAACCTGACCGCGATGGACGGGAACCGCTTCGTGGGCATGGGTCGGGACGGCTTCCAGAACAACACCTGGGCCGGCCCCGGCGGCCCGCACGGCGCACCGCCCCCGCCGCCCGGCCCGGGTGGGCCATACGGCGGCCCCGGCCCCTACGGCCCCGGCCCCCAGGGCCCGTACGGTCCGCCCGGGCCGTACGGCCCACCCCGCTGATCCCTGCGCCCAGGCGTCGGCCGGGCCCCGCGTCGGCGGGCACCCGGCCCACCCCTCCTACCGCGCCCGCGGCCGAGGCGCCCGCGCCAACTGCCGCGACTGCGCGACCAGTCGGTCCGCCGAATCCCACACCTCGCCGTCCTCCTCCAGGTAGCCGCCGGCCAGGTTGCGCGTGGTCAGCGACACCCGCAGCCACCCCGGCACCGGCCGGGCCCGCACATGCACGGTCAACTCCACGGTCGGCACCCAGCCGCGCAGGCCCAGATCGAACGCGGTCGGCGGCAGCGCGTCGACCGCGAGCAACAACGCGAGCGGGTCCGGGTCGCGGCCGTCCGCGAGCCGCCACCAGGCGCGCACCTCACCGCGTCCGGACGGCTTCCCGGTCAGCCAGCCGGCCGCCGCCGGATCGAGCAGTTGCTCGGTGCGGTCCATGAACGTGCTGCGCCGGATCGGCGCCACATCGGAAAAGCTCGCGGCGCACTGCTCGGGCGAGGGCAGTTCCGGCGGCCGGGCGGTGGTGTGCACCTGCGGATCCAACCCGGCCAGATCGCCGTAGGTGGCGGTCACCTGGACCCGGCTCTCGCCGTCCTGCACGATCCGGGCGGTGCCGGTGCTGAGCGTGCGCCCGGTGCGCAATACCTCCGTACGCACCTCGGCGGGCCCCGGATGCGACGTGGTCAGGTAGTGCGCGGTGATCGTGAACGGGTCCGGATGCGGCAGGGCCGCGCCGAGCGCGCGGCCGGCGAGGGCGAGCAGGTAACCGCCGTTGAGGCCCATGCCGAACGCCCAGTCCGGCGAGAGCGTGGTGTCGTAGACGCCCGACGCGTCCGGGCGCGGAACGCACCTGGTGTCCCGATCGAGTTCATGGAGCGGCGCGGCGACCGGCCCGGTCTCGGCGGATGCCTGTTCGGTCATGATGACGACTCCACGGGTGCTCGACTGACGAACAATCAGCTTGGCACAGTCATGGATCCGGCCGGCCGGCGCGTCCACCGGCCGGCGACCGCGCGCTCGGACCGGCCCCGCTCACAGATACGAGCCGTCGTCCTCCCCGCCCGGAAACCCGTGCGGTGGTCCCACCTCGGCGTTGTTCCGCAACATCAGGGTCAACCGGATGCCGCCCCACAACCCTTCCAACCAGCCGATCAACTGCGCGTGCACGATCCGTAGTTCCCCCACGCTCGGCGCGTCGCCGTCGGCGAACGGCCGGGTCAGGCGCGCCAGTTCCTCGTACAGGTCGGGCGCGAGCGATCGCCGCAGCTCGGGCAGCGAGCGCTCGTAGACGGTGCGCACCCGGCCTCGGCCGGACTCGTCCAGCGGCGCGTCCCGCAGTTCCTCCAGAAGGTGGCGAATCATCTCGGCGACGCGCATCACGCGGTCGGGCGCCGGCACGAGTTCGCCGAGTGGACGCCGGTCGTCCCCGTCGTGGGTGGTGGTGACAATCGGATCAACCATGCGCCGCGCCTACCCGGCGCGGAAGCCGGAAAACCGCCGGGGGGTCAGCCCCGGGCCCGCGAGGCGGGCGGAGCGGACGGTCCGGACGGCCCCGGATCGCACTCGCGCACCGGCGGGGTGTGCTCGTCGGGCAGCGGGTGCGCACGCGCCTCGTCGTCCTCGGCGGCCGGCTCGGCCGCCGGCCGCTCACCCCCGCGCAGCGGCGGAATCGGGTCCCCTTCCGACGCCTGCGCCACCGTCGGCGCCCCGACCGCCCGGGCGTCGGCGGCCCGCTCCGCCCGTGCCCGCGCCTTGGCCGCCCGCAGCACCACGATCACGCCCGCGAGGAACAGCAGGTATGCGACCGCGCCCACCACCAACCAGGTCCACACAGCCCTCTCCCCACGCCAGTCGATCACCAAGAGCTATCAACCGAAATCTACCCGTAGGCAAGGCCCGCCCAACGCGTCTCGTGCGTCCGCCTCGTGCGGGTTCCGTGGAGAACCCGCGCAGATCGCCGTTCACGCCACCGCCGGCCCGGCCGAACGCACCGCACCTCACTTGCTTGCGAAAGAAGCACTCCCGATATATCGTTGAGCCATCGCGAACGATCGCGATACACACACAAGATCAACAAGGAGAAACTCATGCACCGCAGCAAGGGACGCCCCCCGTGGGGCGCGGAAGGACGAGACCGCCCGGCCTTCGGCCCGTGGGGCCCGCCCGGCCCCGGCCCGTGGGGACGCGGGCACGGCCGCGGCGGACCGGAGGGACGCGGTCGCGGCCGCGGGCGCGGTCGCGCCCGACGCGGCGACGTACGAGCCTCGATCCTGGCTCTGCTCACCGAACGGCCGATGCACGGCTACGAAATGATCCAGGAGATCGGCGAGCACACCGGTGGCGTGTGGAAGCCCAGCCCCGGTTCGGTCTACCCGACCCTCCAGCTCCTGGAGGACGAGGGCGTGATCGAGGGCGTCGAGGGCAGCGGCCGCAAGCTGTTCACCCTCACCGACGCCGGTCGCGAGGAGGCCGCCGCACTCCCCGAGGGCACCAAGCCCTGGGACGAGGCCAGCCGGGGCGTCGACTTCGAGGCGGTCCACGACCTGCGCTCGGCGATGCACGGCATCGGCGACGCGCTGCGCCAGCTCATGATGAACGGCACCGAGGCGCAGCGGGCCAAGGCCCTGGAGGTCGTCAACGACACCCGCAAGCGGCTCTACCTGATCCTGGCCGAGGCCGACTGATGTGGGTCGCCCGGATCACCGACCACCGGCTGCGGTTCGGCACCTCGGTGCCGAGCCGCAGGCCGGTGCCGCAGCAGGTGCCCCGGTAGTCGAGACCGACCACCGGGGCACCCTCCCGCCACCGTCGAACCCGACCGTGGCAACTCCCCCGATCACCAGGGCGCGACCCGATAGTCCTTGAGGAAGCACCCGAACACCGGCTCGCCCCGCTCCCCGCGCACGATGGGGTCGTACACCCGGGCCGCGCCGTCGACGATGTCCAACGGCGTGCGGAACCCGGCGGCCGCGACCCGCGCCTTGCCCGGGAGCGGCTTCTCGTCGGTGATCCAGCCCGTGTCCACGCTGCTCAGGTACACGCCGTGGGCGGCCAGATCCTCGGCGCTGGTTCGGGTCAGCATGTTCAACGCGGCCTTGGCCATGTTCGTGTGCGGATGCCCGGGCGACTTGTACGCCCGCCCGAACTGGCCCTCCACCGCCGACACGTTGACGATGTAGCGCCGCTCGCGCGCACTCGCGCGCAGCAGCGGCAGCAGCCGGCCGACCAGCACGAACGGCGCCGTGACGTTGACGAGTTGCACTTCCAGCAGTTCCACCGGATCCACCTCGTCGACCCGTTTGGACCACGAGTTGGCGACGGCCCGGTCGGGAATCAGCCCCGCCGCGTCCGGCTCGACCCGAGCCGGCTCCGCGCCCGGCGGCGTCCCGGCCGGGTCCCACCCGTCGGCGGGCCACCGGTCGAGCGCGAACGACCCGGCCCCGGACGCGAACTCGAACGCGCCCGGCCCCAGCGCGGCCCGCTCGGCCGCCAACAACGGCGCGTACGCCGACGCCGGTCGACGGATCGTCTGCGCCGCGTTGTTGACCAGGATGTCGAGCGGGCGCCCCTCCGCCACCAGTCGATCGCACCACGCCACCAGGCCGCCGAGGTCGCGCAGGTCGATCGCGTGCACGTGCAGTCGATGCGCCCACGCGTCGTGGTCCGGCGCGGCGGCGAACCGCTCGTGCGTGTCGTGCGGGAAGCGCGACGTCACGATCACCTCCGCGCCGTCGCGCAGCAGTTTGAGCACCAGCTCGTGGCCGATCTTGACCCGGCCGCCGGTGACCAGCGCCCGTCGCCCGGTCAGGTCGGTGCGCGCGTGGCGTCGTTGCCGATTCTCCACCGCGCACGCGGGGCACAGCCGGTGGTAGAAACCGTCGACCCGCCGGTAGGGCTGCTTGCAGACGTAGCAGCGCAGGCCCATCTCGACCACGCCCACGCACGAGGGCAGTCCGGTGTCGTCCAGCGCACGGTCCTCGATCCGGTCGGCGGCGCCCAGCGCGGTGCGCTCGGTCACCTCGGTGCGCTCCCGGGTGCGCAGCGCGCGCTGCTCGGCCCGGCGGCGATGGCGCCCGGAACGCACGAAGGACGCGAGCGCCTGCTCGATCCGTCGCCGCTCGGGTGCCTCCGGAGCCAGGTCCGACAGCGCGCCGAGGACGGCGAGGCAGTCCTCGAGGGATGGCGAGTCGGCGCGGGTGTCCGGGTCGTTCATGAGGTTCCCCCGAGGGACGTGCGGCGGATCCGGCGGCCGGCCCTATGGCTCCGCGGGATCCGCGAAGCGGGCGTCAACCGGGTGCACTTGCGGCTCCCATCGGTGTACTCCCTTCGCGGGCGGATCATGGGCGCGCTGCCGACGAAGCGTCGGGTCGGCACGTCGGCGGTTCGCCGACGGATCGTCAGGTTAGCGAGCGGCCGACCCGGCGGTCACCGGCTTTTCCCCGCGCTCCCGCGCTCCCCGGCCGCGCTCAGGCTTCCCGACGGGGCTGGTCCCGACCGTCCACGACGGCGCGCAGCAGGTCGAGTTCGGACACCGAGCCGGGTTCGCCGCCGACCGCCACCAGTCGGTTCGCGGCGCGTTGCAGCTCCGCGTTGACCGGGGTCGGCACGCCGTGCAGCCGGCCGAGCCGAACGATCTCGCCGTTGAGGTAGTCGGTCTCGATGCCGCCGGTGTGGCGGTACAGGCTCTGCCAGGACGAGCCGCCCGGCCGCCGTTCGCCGCGCACCGGGCGCACCTGCACGAGCGCGCTCACCGGCGCGAACTCGGCGTGGATGCCGGCCGAGAAGAGCACCGTACGGGCCTCGTCCATGGCCAGTCGGTCCAGGTTCCCGCCGCGCGCGTTCGGGCCGCACAGCGCCTCGACCGCGTTGCCCAGGTTGGTCACCAGCTTGCCGTACTTGTACGCGGTGATGTCCTCGTACACCTCGGAGCCGTAGCCGGCGCCGGACAGGACACGTGACACCTGGGCCGCGAACGCGTCCCGACCGCGCGGATGGCGGCCGATGTCGAGCACCCCCGTCACCGGCGACGAGTAGCTGCGCACCACGCCCGGTTCGAGGAAGGCGGTCGGGCACGCGACCAGCACGCCGTACACGTTCGCGAACAGGCGCAGCGCGGTGTCCTCGTTGCTCACCCCGTTCTGGGCGCACAGGATCGGCACTCGCGAATCGGCGTATCGGGCGAGCTCGCGCAGCGCGCCGGCGGTGTCCTGGGACTTCACGCACAACACCACCGCGTGCACCCGGGCCCAGTCCACGAGCGAATCCAACGTGGCGATGTCGGTCACCGCGTCGAGCCGCACCACGTCCTCGCGGTCCGGGGACTGGACCCGCAGCCCGTGCGCGCGGATGGCGTCGACGTGGGCGCGTCGGCCCACCAGGTGCACGTCGTGCCCCGCCTGCGCGAGGCGAGCACCGAGGACGCTGCCGATTGCCCCGGCCCCCAGGACTACAAATCGCATGGCCGATCCCTCCCCGACACGAGAGGCCATCCAAACACGTCCCGGCAGCGCCGTGGGGCCCGCGAGGCCGGCGGTTTCCGGCCGGCGGCGCGGCTCGTCACGCGCGGGCGAGGCGGTGGGTGCGGCTCGTGGTCAGGTCGACGCCCACGCCGGCACGTACCCACCGCCTCGTTGTCCGGACCCGGACCCGCCGGACGGCGCCGGTACACGGCGTGCCGCGGGAACGTGTCGAATGGACGTGTGCGGCTCGCCGTCCACGACGGTGCGCCCGCCGCGCGGTTCGAAGCCGCGCCGGGTGAACCAGTCCGCGCTGCGCGCGTACACGTCGGAGATCACCGGGCGCGGGCCCGCCAGGACCAGGGCGTGTCGCACCAGGACGGTGGCGTGTCCCTGTCTGCGGTGCGACAACAACGTGCACACGCGACCCATCCGCAACAGGCCGTCCCCCTCCTCGGTCAGGCGCAGCGTGGACACCGCCACCCCGTCCTGTTCCGCCCACAGGTGCGCGGTACCGGGTTCGATGTCACGGCCGTCGGGATCGAGCCAGGGCTGCCGGCGTGCGACCACGAATACCCGGCTGCGCAGCGACAACAGCCGATACAGACTCGCGGCGTCGATTTCGCCCGCAGTTCCGTAGAAGTACGACACGTCCATATGCGGCAGGGTGGCACCGCGAGCGCGCCGTCGGGTGATTTGGATCTGCCACGCGGGCAACGCGCGGATGAACTCTTGTCGTCCAACCGGCAGCGTCCCGAGCCGGTGCCGGCCCCGTCCCGAACGGGTACCGGGTGATCCACGTGGCAAATATCCCACTGCGTCACGGCCCCCGGGCGTGGAAGACTCGCGGGGTCGCCCGCCCACACCGTGCACCCGAGGATCGCGCGGGCGATTGCCCTGCGAGGAGGAGATATCCAGGTGAGCGTCGAAGAGTTGTCGCAGCCACAACATCGTCCGTTGCCCGAGGTGCGCCAATCGGGGAAGCTCGCGGACGTCTGTTACGACATCCGCGGCCCGGTCCTCGACGAGGCGAAACGCCTGGAGGACGAGGGGCACCGGATCCTCAAGCTGAACATCGGCAACCCGGCCCCGTTCGGCTTCGAGGCACCCGACGAGATCCTGCACGACATGATCCGCAACCTGCCGACCGCGCAGGGTTACTCGGACTCCAAGGGCGTGTTGTCCGCCCGCCGAGCGGTGGTGCAGCACTATCAGACCCGCGGCATCGAGGGTGTCGACGTCGACGACGTCTACCTGGGCAACGGCGTGTCCGAGCTGATCGTGATGGCTCTGCAGGCGCTGTTGAACAACGGCGACGAGGTGCTCGTGCCGATGCCGGACTACCCGCTGTGGACGGCCGCGGTGAGCCTGTCCGGCGGTTCGCCGGTGCACTATCTGTGCGACGAGGGTGCGGAGTGGTACCCCGACCTCGACGACATCGCGGCCAAGATCACCGACCGCACCCGCGCGATCGTGGTGATCAATCCGAACAACCCGACCGGCTCGGTCTACCCGAAGCCGATCCTGGAAGGCATCGTCGATCTCGCCCGCCGGCACGGACTCCTCCTCCTCGCCGACGAGATCTACGACAAGATCCTCTACGACGACGCCGTGCACATCCCGCTGGCCTCGCTCGCGCCGGACCTGCTGTGCCTGACCTTCAACGGCCTGTCCAAGGCATACCGGGTGGCCGGCTTCCGCTCCGGCTGGCTGCTGCTGTCCGGTCCCAAGCGGCACGCGGCCAGTTACATCGAGGGCCTGAACATCCTGGCCAACATGCGCCTGTGCGCGAACGTGCCCTCGCAGCACGCGATCGCCACCGCGCTGGGCGGCTACCAGAGCATCAACGACCTGATCCTGCCCGGCGGCCGGTTGCACGCCCAGCGCGACGCCGCGTACGAGGCGCTGATCTCGATCCCGGGGGTGACCTGCGTCAAGCCCAAGGGGGCGTTGTACGCGTTCCCGCGGATCGACCCGGACGTGTGCAAGATCGTCGACGACGAGAAGTTCGTCTTCGACCTGCTCCAGAGCCGGCGGATCCTGGTCGTGCAGGGCACCGGATTCAACTGGCACCAGCCGGACCACTTCCGGGTGGTGACGCTCCCCCAGGTCGAGGACCTGACCGACGCGATCACCCGGATCGGCGACTTCATCGGCTCCTACAGCCAGTGAGCCGCGGGGCGTTTCCCGCCCCCGCACGGGCCCGGCGTCGCATCGGCGCCGGGCCCGCCCGCTCAGCCCAGGAGCGGGCGCACGGCCAACTTCCTGACGTGCGGCACGACCAGCTCGCCGAACGCGGCGGTCTGCTCCAGGTACCGCGCCCGCGACGTGGCCGGCAGCGTCAGCGTCACCCCGGTCACCCCGGCCGCGGCCTGCTCGGTCAGGTCGGCGACGATCGCCTCGTGATCGATGCCGTCGCCGTCGAACATGCTCATCCCGCGCGGCATGAAGGTGACGTCGATCGGATCGGTACGGCCCACCGAGGCCGCGTACTCGCGGGCGTAGTCCAGCCGCGCCGCCAGGTCGGCCAGCGTCTCCAGACCCGGGGTCTTGAGGTACTTGGACGCGCCCGCCGGGGCCGGCATCGGCAGCCAGCCGTCGCACAGGTCCACCACCCGGCGGATCGCCCGCTTGCTGTTGCCGCCCACCCAGATCGGGATCCGCGGCTGCGCCGGGCGCGGGCGCATGGTGTTGCCGCCCACGCTCTCCCCGGTCCACGCCGCGCGCATCGCCCGCAGCGCGTCGTCCAGCACGTCGTTGCGGTTCGCGTAGTCGGCGCCCAGCGCGGCGAACTCCGGCTCCAGGTAGCCCGCACCCACGCCCAGGATCACCCGGCCGCCGGACAGCGCGTCCAGCGAGGAGATCATTTTCGCGGACAGGTACGGATTGCGGTACGCCGGTACGAACAGGTTGGTGTGCAGCCGCAGCCGGGTGGTGGCCGCCGCCGCGAAGGACAGCGTGACCATCGGGTCGAGCGTGTGATGGCCGCCGTGGGCGAGCCACTGGTCGCCGGGGAACGGATGGTCGGTGGTGAAGACCGCGTCGAACCCGGCGGACTCGGCCGCGCGGGACATCTCCATCACGGCCTCGGCGCTGATCAGATCGGCGCCGGCCTCCACCAGGTGTGTGGGCAGTCCGAGCGAAAGGAACATGGCGGCAACGTAGCAGCGACCTGACGCATCGTCAGTAACCGCTGCCACAAAGGTCATCCGCCGTAGCTGGTGGTCGGCGGCTTGGCCGCGCCCAGGGCCGCGCGCAGCCACTTGTCGTAGAGCGCCTGCCACTGACCGTTGCTCTTCACCTGCTCCAGCACGCCGTTGAGGAAGCGCAGGAAATCGGTCTGCCCCTTGGGTATCGCGATGCCCTTGACCTCCTCCACCGCGGTCGGCCCGACCACCTCCAGCCACGGGTCCTGCTCGCGCAGGCTCTCCAGGAGCGACGCGTTGGTGTACGCCGCCGCCACCCGGCCCTCCTGGAGCGCGACCAGGCAGTCGGTGCGGTCCGCGACCGCGTACACCCGGGCCTTGGACTCGGCCACCCGACGCTCGGGCGTGGTGTTCGAGGACACACACACGTACTTGCCGGCCAGATCGGCCAGGCTCGTCACCTTCGTGCCCTTGGGCACCAGGAAACGCAGCGCGTCGTCCAGGTACACGCCGGAGAATTCCACCTGTTGGCGGCGCTCGCAGGTGATGGTCATCGCGTCCACGACCATGTCCACCTCGCCGCCGACCAGGACGTCGATCCGGCGGCCCGGCGGGATGGTCACGAACCGAATCCGGTCGGCGTCGCCGAAGATCGCCTTGGCCACCTCTCGGGCCAGGTCTATGTCGAAGCCCTCCAGCGCCCCGGTGCTCGGGTTGCGTGCGGCGAACATCCGGGTGTTCTGGTCCACGCCGACCACCAGCCGACCCCGGTCCTGGATCGCCCGCATCGTCGAACCGGCCGGCATCGCGCCCGCCCGGCCCGGCGTGGTCGGCGTCAGGCTCCGACTGGGGTCGCACGGCGGCGCCGGGACCGGGGGCGCGAGCACCGGATCGGGCACACCCACCTCGATCGGGCTGTATCGGGCCGGCGGCTCGGACCGCGGGTCGGTCCCGGCCGAGCCCCCCATCCCGCACGCGGCCGTCAGGAGCACGAGGGTCAGGGCCGCCACTCGACGTGACGCTGCATCAAATCTTTTGGGCCACACGGGATGCAGCATCGCAGGTGGGGGTTCCGCAGGAATGAGGGCGTTCCCTCATCCCGACGCGCGGGGCCGGCTGCGACCGTCCGGGGCCGCGGGGCGGATAGCGTGACCCCGCACGCGATCGCCCGCGACGCGCCCGTCGACGGAAGGACAACCACCCATGAGTCCCCAGACATTCGCCGAGCTGACCGGCCCGGCGGCAAGGACCTTCGACGAGGTGCTGCGCCGCAACCCCGGCGAGCCCGAGTTCCACCAGGCGGTGCACGAGGTGTTGGAGAGCCTCGCCGCGGCGCTGACCAGGCGTCCCGAACTCGCCGACGCGGCGCTCCTGGAGCGGCTCGTGGAGCCCGAACGCCAGGTGTTGTTCCGGGTGCCGTGGACCGACGACTCCGGACGGGTGCGGGTCAACCGCGGCTTTCGGATCGAGTTCAACGGCGCGCTCGGGCCGTACAAGGGTGGGCTGCGCTTCCATCCCTCGGTCAACCTGAGCGTGGTCAAGTTCCTCGGCTTCGAACAGATCTTCAAGAACGCCCTCACCGGGCTGGGCATCGGCGGCGGCAAGGGCGGTTCGGACTTCGATCCGAAGGGCCGCTCGGACGCCGAGGTGATGCGCTTTTGCCAGTCGTTCATGACCGAGCTGTACCGGCACCTGGGCGAGCACACCGACGTGCCGGCGGGCGACATCGGGGTCGGCGGGCGGGAGATCGGCTACCTGTTCGGCCAGTACCGGCGGATCACCAACCGGTACGAGTCCGGCGTGCTCACCGGCAAGGGCCTGGGCTGGGGCGGGTCGCAGGTGCGCACCGAGGCGACCGGCTACGGCTGCGTGTACTTCCTGGCCGAGATGTTGCGGGTGCGCGGCGACGACCTGGTCGATCGCCGTGCGGTGGTCTCCGGTTCGGGCAACGTGTCGATCTTCGCCATCGAGAAGGCCCGCGAACTCGGCGCCCGGGTCGTGGCGGCGTCCGACTCGGCCGGCTACATCGTCGACGACAAGGGCATCGACCTGGACCTGCTCAAGGAGATCAAGCTGGAGCGGCGCGGGCGGATCGCGGAATACGCGGACCGGGTGCCGCACGCGCGCTACGTGTCCGGCGGCTCGGTCTGGGAGGTCCCGTGTGACGTCGCGCTGCCCTGTGCGACGCAGAACGAGCTCTCCGGTGCGGCTGCCACGCACCTGGTCAAGCACGGTCTGATGGCGGTCGCCGAGGGTGCCAACATGCCGTGCACACCGGACGCGGTGCACGTCTTCCAGGCGGCGGGCGTGCCGTTCGCCCCCGGCAAGGCGGCGAACGCGGGCGGCGTGGCCACCTCGGCGCTGGAGATGGCGCAGAACGCCGCGCGCACGTCGTGGAGCTTCGCCGACACCGACGCCCGACTGGGCGCGATCATGCGCGACATCCACGCCACGTGCCTGGAGACGGCCGCCGAGCACGGCCACGAGGGCGACTACGTGTTGGGCGCCAACGTGGCCGGCTTCCTGCGGGTCACCGAGGCGATGACCGCCTTCGGCGTGGTGTGACCGGGTAGTCCCCGCTTCGTTGCCCTCGCCCGACGGTCAGTGCCGGTCGGGCGAGGGCTCCGCGCCGACCGTGCGGCGGAACACCTGGCGCGAGCCGCCCTCCGGACCCGGCTCGGCCGGTTCGGCGGCGACGAAACCGAGCGACGCGTAGAACGCGCGGGAACCACCCTCGATCGCACCGGGGTGGTCCGCCCCGAAGGTGATCAACTCGATGCTGCCCGGCCCGCGCACATAGCGCCGCGTGGCCTGCGCCATCAGCGCCCGGCCCACACCGCGGCCCCGGGCGGCCGCGGAGACCACCAGCCAGTGCACGTGATGCACCGGCGGTTCGACGCCGAAGAGCAGGCCGCCGAGCAACCCGGGCCGCCCCGCGTCCTCCCGGACCACGAATGCCAGGCCGGCCGCGATGTGTGCGTCCAGTGCGGCGTGGAAGCCGGGCTCGTCCACCATCGGCCCGAACCAGTGCTCCACCTCGGCGGCCAGGGTCAGGAAGCCGGGCCGGTCGGCCTCGTGTGCGAGTGCGACGATCATCGGAGCAGTCTGGCAGTGCCGATCGCGCGACCGGACGGTGCGGGCCGCACCTCGCAGCGCCGCCCGGGACCGGGCGAAAAGCGTTGGCCGGGTCGCCGCACCCGCTGTTACGTTCGACGGGTCACGTCCGCTCAGCGCGGACGTCCACCCCTTTCCGAAATCAGGTGTTGATGCCCGTGACCGCGCCGAGCGCGCCTCATCCGACCGCGGCCGGATCCGGCGTCGGGAATCCTCCCGACCGCCGCTGATCCCCCGGTGGGCCCACCGACCCGTCCGCGTTTACTGCGGCGGGCCGTGTGCACGGCCCCTCCCGAGAGCGCTCGGCGCTTCCTTGCTGCCTTTGCTTCCGCCTCCGGCAAGGAGATTTCCGAGTGTCCACCGCCAACCACAACTCCGGTAGACAGCACACCGTCCCACCGCGTACCGACACCTTCGACTGTGTCCGCTGCGGCCTCACCGTGACCACGGTCGACCCCGCCGGCGGCCGGCGCAACCACTGCCCGAGCTGCCTGCACTCGCGGCACGTCCTCGACCGGGTGGAGGGCGGCCCGTCCGAATGCCTGGCGCGGATGTCGCCGATCTCGATCGCGGTGTTGCGCAGCGGCGACTGGATGGTCGTGCATCGGTGCATCCGGTGCGACGAACTGACCTCGAACGCGATCGCGCCGGACGACAATCAGCTCATCCTGATCCGGATGGCCGTCCGGCCACTGGCCCACCCCCCGTTCCCGCTCGAAGTGTTCGGGGAGTGGTGACGATGGCCCGACGCAAACCGGCGGGTCGGCGCCCGCAGCGGTACAAGGACGTCACGCACCGGCGGACCGGGCGCGGCGACGCCTTCCGCTGCGTGGGTTGTCGGCTCGACGTACCGTTGCTCGCGCCCGGCACGGCGCATCGCAACCACTGTCCGCACTGCCTCACCAGCCTGCACCTCGATCGCCGCGTCCCGGGCGATCGGGCGGCCGACTGCCGGGGTCGCATGAGCGTGCTCAGCATGTCCGTTCGGGCGGACGGCGAGTGGCAGCTGATCCACCAGTGCCAGTCCTGCGGGGTGCTGGGCGCGAACCGGATCGCGGGCGACGACAACCCGCTCGCGCTGATCCGGCTGGCGATGCGGCCGCTGCCCGAGCCCACCCGCCCTAACCGGGCGTTGCACACGGTGTCACAGCCCGGGGGGCCGGCGGAGTCGACTCCGACTCGACCGGTGCCCGGGCCGCCGTCAGTCCATCCCGGTTCGACCCGGGGACCAGAAGGGCTTGGTGAGCACCGAGCGGCGGTCCCAGCCGTGGTCGGCGACGAGCCGGTCGCGGACCAGCTTGACCGTCTTCGCCTCCCCCGCCACATAGGCGATGCCGGGTGTCGCCGGCAGCGCCAGCCGGCCGACCGCCTCGGCCAGCGGTGCCGAGGACGCCGCCGACGCGGTGCCTCGGGCCAGCCAGGTGAGCCGCTCGGCGTGCGGAATCGGCAGCCGGTCGGCCTCGGTCGCGGTCTCGATCACCCCGTACACGTTCACCGCCGGACCCACCGCCGCGATCATCGCGCCCAGGGCCACCGACGCGGTCTCCTCACCGACGAACACGTGGTACGGCGCGTCCGGCCGCAGCACGAAGCCGCCTTCGGGCCGGCCGAACCGCACCCGGTCGCCGGGCCGCGCCGCCCGACCCCACGCGGCTCCCGGCCCGGGGCCGCCGTCGTGGTCCAGCACGCACAGGTCCAGCGTCCCGGCCGTCGAGTCGTTGCCCCACACCGAGTAGGTGCGCAGCAGATTGCCCGCTCCCTGCCGCCAACCGGCCATCGTGAGCACGTCGTTCACATGCACCCGGACCTGTTGCCCGGGCCGGCAGGTCAGTCCGCGCAGCGCGTCGTCGCCGATCCGGATCCGCCGCATCCGGGCCGCGATCTCCTCGGTCTCCACGATCGTGCCGGTCAGGAACACCCGGTCCAGCAGTCGGCCCACCGGCCCGCGCCGCCGACTCGTCACCCCACTCACGCCGCACCGCCCGAGCCCGCCGGGGTGGCGAGGGCACCCGCTCGGTCCCGATAGCCCCTGGCGACCACCGCCGTGGCCACCAGCAGCAGGCCGCCGACGACCAGGAAGCCCACCGACATCGCGTCGGTGAACGAGTCCACGACGCGGGCGTGCTCCGCGCCCCGGGTGCCGGACAGTGCCGCGGCCGGTCGGCCGGAGAATCGCACGGCCAAAACGGTGCCGAACACCGCGACCCCCAACGCGGCGCCGATCTCGCGCGCGGCAGTGTTCAGTCCCGAGCCCAACCCGGCCTGATGAGGCGGAAGTTCGGAGACCACCCCGAAGGAGAGCGCGGGCGCGCACAGCCCCATGCCGGCGGACAGGATCAACAGGTACCCGGCGTACACCGCGTACGGGGTGTGTGCGTCCACACTCGCCATGCACAACAGCCCGATCCCGATCAGACTCAACCCGAACACCACCAACGCACGTGTGCCGTAGCGCTGTTGGGCCTTGACCGCGACCTTGGGCGCGAGCGCCATGCCGATCGTCAGCGGAACGATGGCGAAGCCGGTGCGCAGCGCCGAGAAGCCCTTCACGTATTGCAGGTACTGTGCGTTGATGAAGAACAGCGAGAACAGCCCGAAGAAGCTCGCGCCGATCCCGAGCACACCGGCACGCAACTTGGCGGACTTGAACACGCGCGGGTCGAGCAGCGGGTGTTCCGCGCCCAACGCGTGCAGCACGAAGCCGGCCAGCAGCAGGCCGCCGAGCGCGAAGCCGCCGAGCACATGAGCGGAACCCCAGCCGAACTCGGGGCCCTCGATGATCCCGTACAACACCGCGACCAGGCCGGTGACCAGCAGTGCGGATCCGATCGGGTCGAGCGCGGCCGGGTGGGTCGCGGTCCGCGGGGTCACCCACTGCACGAGCACGGCGAGCACCGCGGCGAGCGGGACCATGATCCAGAACAGGCCCTGCCAGGGCAGGTATTCCTGGACCAGGCCGCCGCCCACGTTGCCGAGCAGACCACCCAGGCCGACCGCCAGGGTCCAGGACGCCATCGCCTGCGGCCGGCGTTCGGCGGGGAAGACGTGCATCAGGATGGACATGGTCGCGGGCATGATCAGCGCGGCGCCCGCGCCGGAGACACCGCGACCGACGATCAGCGTGGCCGAGTTCGTGGCGAGCGCGCTGACCACGGCGCCGGCGGCGAACACACCGAGCCCGGCGAGCAGCGCGCCCTTGCGGCCGTAGCGGTCGCCCAGCGCGCCGGCGGGAATGAGCAGTCCGGCGAAGACGATCACGTACGCGTCGACGATCCACAGGATGTTGTCGGCGGACGGATGCAGCCCGGACGCGGCCAGTTGCGGGATGGCCAGGTTGATCGCGGCGACCATGCTCTGCGCGACCAGCACGCAGGCGCACATCGCGATCAGTACGGCGCGCGACGCGCCGGCGCGGTCGGGTTCGGCGCGGTCGGGTTCGGCGCGGTCGGGTTCGGCGCGGTCGGCGCGAGGCGCCGACGTGGCCGGGACGGTCGTGGACATGGGTCCCCCAGGAGGAGCCGACTGACGAGGAAGAGAGGTGATGCGGGGACTGCGTGTCCGGACCTCTTCACCGTAGGGTGGAGCGTCGATTGACTCCAGTGCATGTTTTGCATGGGAAGGATGCGCGTGACGCAATCGGGGCTGGATCTCAACCTGCTCACCGCGCTGGACGCGCTCCTGGAGGAGTGCAGCGTCTCCGGCGCGGCGCAGCGCATGCACCTGTCCGAACCCGCGATGAGCCGCACCCTCGGCCGGATCCGCAAGGCGCTGGGCGATCCGATCCTGGTCCGGGCCGGCCGCTCGATGGTGCCCACTCCCCACGCGCTGGCCATCCGGGCCGAGGTGCGCATCATCGTGGAGCGCGCCCGGACCCTGTTCACCACCGCCCGCGAGGTGGATCTGCGCACCCTGTCCCGCACCTTCACCGTGCTCTCGCACGACGCCTTCACCGCGGCGCGCGGCGCGCTGCTGTTCGCGCGAGCGGCCCGGGAGGCACCCGGGGTGCGACTGAAGTTCCTCGCGGAGAGCCACGTGGACACCCCGGCGCTGCGCGAGGGGGTCGCCGACCTGGAGGTGGGCGTGATCGACACCGTCTCGCCGGAGGTGCATACCGAGCACCTCTTCGACGACCGCATGGTCGCGTGCGTCCGGGTCGGTCACCCGCTGCTGAACGGTCGGTGCACCCCCGAGCGGTTCGCCGCCGCCGAGCACCTGATCGTCTCGCGCCGGGGCAAGCTGCACGGACCGATCGACGCCGCGCTCGCCGAACTGGGGCTGACCCGCCGGGTGGTGGGCACCGTACCGACCTTCCCGTCCTCGCTGTTCGTGCTGCGCGCCGGCGACCTGGTCGGCCTGATCGCGGGCCAACTCGCCACGATGGTCGAGGAGGTGGGGCTGCGCACCTTCGAGGTGCCGCTGGACCTGCCGCCGCTGCCGATGGGCCTGGCCTGGCATCCGCGCAACAACGCCGATCCCGGGCACGCGTGGCTGCGCGAGTGTATGCGCGACGTGATGACGCGGCCGGCCGGGTGAACGTGCGGCCCCGTGCGGGTCGGCCGGCGAGCTTCACCGGCGCCGGCCGCGGCCGGTACGGGTCAGCCTTCGAGCTTCATCAGTTCCACCCGGGTCCCGTCCGGGTCGGCCAGGAAGACCAGCTCGGTCGAGCCGGTTTCGCCGGGCAGACTGGCCCGCGTGTCGGGCAGCAGCGTGCCGCCGTGCTCGACCAGGCGAGCCGCGGCGGCGTCCACGTCCTCGACGATGAAGGACAGGTGGGTCAGCCCGAGCTGATTGCGTCGCCGCGACGGCGCGCCCAGCGGGTCCGGCGAGGCGTAGTGCAGCAATTCCACGACCATGCCCGCCTTGGCGATCATCTGCGACACCAGGCGCACATCCCCCTCGACCTCCAGGGTGTGGGCGACCTCGTTGCCCACGTCGTAGCGCGTCACCGGGGCGAAGCCCAGGCCGTCGCAGTAGAACCGCAGGGACCGGTCCAGATCGGTGACGCACAGACCCAGGTGGGACGCGTTGTAGCTGATGGCCTCGGACATGGTGCGACTCCCGGCTTTACTGACGGCACGTCAGATCGGTTGGTGTCCGCACGCTAGCAACGGCGGGCCCAATGATCCACCGCCGTTTTCCACCGACCCACGCGGCGCCGACCCGCCCGGACCCGGCCCCGACCCGCGCCCGACTCAGTCGGCGACCAGGTCGCCCTCCAGCACCGTGACCGCCCGTCCGGACAACCGCACCCGGTCGCCGACCAACTCCACGCCGACCGTGCCGCCGCGCGCCGACAGTTGCGCGCCGGTCAGCCGCCTGCGGTCCAGCCGCGGCGCCCAGTACGGTCCGAGCACACAGTGCGCCGACCCGGTGACCGGGTCCTCGGCGATGCCCACCGAGGGCGCGAACACCCGCGAGACGAAGTCGGCCCGACCCTCCCCCGCGGCGGTGACGATCAGTGCCCGGTACGGCAGCGTGGCGACCAGCTCCAGGTCGGGGTGCACCGCCCGCACCACCGCCTCGGACGCCACCTCCACCAGCAGATCGTCACCGCCGGCGGCCACCCGGACCGGCTCGACCCCCAGCGCCAGGCCCAGTTCGGCCGGCACCGGCACCTCGCGCGGCGGCAGCGCGGGGAAGTCCAGGAGCACGCCGTCGCTGTCCAGGGTCGCGGTGAGCACCCCGCTGCGGGTCGCGAAGCGGATCCGTGAAGTACTCGCCGGGCCCTGCCCGAACAACACGTGCGCGGTCGCCAGGGTCGCGTGCCCACACAGGTCCACCTCGGTCAGCGGGGTGAACCAGCGCAGCGCGAAGTCCGCGTCCACACCCGCCGCCGGCACCGCGAACGCGGTCTCGGAATGCCGCAGCTCGGCCGCGACCGACTGCATCCAGGCGACGTCGTCGGCATGCGCGGAATCGGGCAGACACACGCCCGCCGGATTGCCGCGGAACGGTCGATCGGTGAACGCGTCCACGATGAAGATCCGCATGACGCTCACGCTACCGGGCGGCGACGAACACGAGGGCGAACCCACGACCACCCGAACCACACGACGCCACCGAACGCGAGCGTGCCCAGGCCCACCAACAGCCACGGCCACCAGCTCACGTCCACCCGTTCGTCGCCCCGATAGAGCAGATCCTCGCCGGACACCTCCGGCCGCAGTTCGAGCCGGGTGTTCGGGAGGTGCTCCTTGAACGACTCGGCCAGCGGCGAGTGCACCTCGCCGACCACCCGCGCCCTGGCCTCGTAGTGGCCCGCGTCCGCCCACATGCCGTCGGTGCGATGTGTGCGCGCGGCGAGGTTGACCGAGAAGTAGACGGGTACGCCCGGCGCCAACAGCGGCGCACCGTCCTTGAGGCCGACCACCCCCACCCCGTCCACCCGCAACCGGGTGACCTGGAGCGGGACCCGGGCCGTGGTCGCCACCAGCCGCAGGCACAACTCGCGGCCCGAGGACAGGTCGAGCCGGGTGTTCGGCGGCACCGGTTGGAACGTCCGGCAGTCCAGCGCGTCCGGCTGCTCGGCCGGCGGCCGCAACCAGGTCGCCTGCACGCCCCGATCCTTGTCCGCCGCCACGATCCGGGCGGCGCTGCGCAGTTGCAGGCCGGTACGGGCCTGGGCCAGGCCGGCGCCCGGGTCGGCCGGGTTGTCGCGCAGGACACGCGTGTCCGGCAACACCCGCTGCAGGGCCGGTCCCGCGCTGCTGTCGCTCGCCAACGGGATCGCGAAGCCCGCGACCGTGCGGCCCTCCTCGCCGAGCCGGTCGAAGTCCTTGCGCAGGTCCGGGCCGACCGCGTCGCGGGCCGCGTCCGAGAGCAGCAGTACCCCGTTCACCGAGTTCGGCGCGGACGTGCGCAGCACGGTCAGCGCCCGGTCGAGCGCCGCGTGCAGATCGGCGGGTTCCGGCGCCCGATTCGCCGGCGGGGCGCCCGCCGGGTCGCCCTCCGACGCGGCACCGGCCTGCGGGGCGGGCAACCGGGCGGCCATCGCGACCGGATCGGCGACCGGTTCGAGGCCGTTGCCGTACTCGGTCGCGGTGGTGTCGAAGCTGATCAGCGAGACCCGATCGGAGGGGGAGAGCCGGCCCAGGAACGTGGTCGTCGCGCTCTTGACCGCGGCGTAGCGGCCGGTGCGCCTCATCGACTCCGAGGCATCGACCAGGATCACGTAGTTCGCCCCCTCCCGATCGGCGCCCAGGCTCGCGATCAGCCGCTCGGCGCCGTACGGATCGGGTGGTTCGGCGGCGATCGCCGAGGCCGGCCGGCCGACCGCCGCGGCGTCGTGCGCGGGGGCCGCGGCCCACAGCGCGAGCAGGGTCAACACCACCGCGACGGCGAGCGCGCGCGGCCCCTCGCCGTGTTTGAGCGCGGCCCGCAGTTGTTTCAGGTGGCGGCGGAACGCGTCGAACTCGTCCTGTTCGCGCTCGACGATCAGCAGTGCGGCCTCCGGCCCCCAACTGTGCGCGGCGATCAGCACCCGGATCGCCCGCAGTTCCTCGCGGGCCCGGGCCGAGGTCGGTCCGCGGGCGGTCAGTTCGCGTTCCAGGTGGGGCAGCAGCAGGTCGCGTTCGCGGTCGCTCGCGCCCTGCCACCAGCGACCGACCTCGTGCACGTACAGGTCACGGCGCGCCCGGGCCGGGCCGTCGACGATCTCGCCCGCCCATACCCGGGCCGCCGCGTCGGCGTCCGCCCCGCGCAGCGCGTCGCGGAACCAGCCGCTCGCGGCGCGCGCGGCCAGTTCCGGGCGGGCCCGGGCGACCGCCGCCCACCACGCGTTGTCCAGCCCGGGCAGTTCGGCGAGGCGGGCGTCCGCGAGCACCGCGTCCGCGACCGCGGCGGTGACCGCCGGATCGCCGGCCCGGACCAGTTCGCCGAGCAGTTCGGCGGTGACCGGCACGGCACGCAACAACGCGGCGATCCAGCCGGCGAACCGCCCCCGGGCGACCGGCTCGTGCCGCAGCGCCAGCAGGTCCGCCGCGACGTACGGCCCGTCCGCGGGCGGGCCGCCCAGCGCGAGCCGCAGCACGTCGGCGCGTACCCGGGCCGCGACCGGGGCTCCGGCACCCAACGGGGTCTCCAGGAGTGCGGCCAGGCCCTGGGCGGCCGGATCCGCACGGCGGTCGGTGAGCGGGACCAGCGTCGGCCACAGGTCGTGCAGGACGGCGGCGATCGTGGCGGGGTCGGTATGCCCGGCCACCCGCAGGGTGAACACCGCCTCGGCACTGGGTATCTCGGCCGTCCGCAACCGCTCGCCCGCCAACAGCGCGTACGGCGCGAGCCATTCGGGCGCGCGGTCGTCCCACGGCCGGATCACCTCCAGCCACGCGCGCAGATCCGTGCCCGAGGTGTCCAGGAGTCGGCGCAACACCACCGGGTGGTTCCACAGCGCGTCGTAGAGCGCGGGCACGTCCGTGGTCGGCGTCGGGCCCAGCAGTCGGCACAGGTCGGCGACCAGCGCCTCCGGCGAGACCGAATCGGCATCGGCCCGGCCGGCGCCGTCCGTCGCCGGGTCCGGGCCGCGCGGGTCCGGGCCCCGCGAGGCCCGCAGCGCGGTGCCGGCGGGCGGGGTCGCACCGGCCAGTAGCGGTGGGACCGGGCCGAGCAGGACGTGCACCAGCCGATCCCCCCGGCCCGCCGCCACGGCCGTGTTCCAGCCGACCGCCAATCCCGCCGGCCGGGCCCGCAGCGCGGCGGCCATGTCCCGGGTCACCTCGTCGCCGTCCTCCGCCCGCCAACGCTCGGCGATCGGCGCGGCCAACGTGGTGTCCCCGCTCAACAACCGGTCCAGGATCGACGCGGGGCGGACCGCCACCGCCGGTGCCCGCGCCGCGGCGGCACCCACGAACTCCGCGGCCGAGCGCCGCCCGTCGGCGCCCTCGCCGTCCCCGGCGGCCCGGGCACCCGCCTCGGCGAGCAACCCGAGCAGGTGGTCCCCGGCGGCAGGCGTGCCGGGTTCGTGCAGCGTCGCGAGCGCGGCGATCAGCGGGTCGAGCCCCACCCGGCGGCGCAGCGTGGTCAGTTCGCCCAGGTAGGCACGGGCCGCGGGCAGGTCGGGCAGGTCGGGCATGCCGTCCAGGGCGACCCGCACGGTGCCGGGCGCGGGCACCCGGCCGAAGGCCAATCGGGGTCGCAGTCGCCCGGTGGCGCCCATCGAGGTCGCGAAGCGCAGCCCGGCGCGGCAGCCGTACGGCAACAACGCGGCCACCCGGTCCAGGAGCTCCAGCCGACCCCGGGTGTCCAGGCGCTCCGCGCCGGTGATCACCACCGGGCCGGCCAGGACCGCGGCCGCGACACCCGCGAGCCATTCGAAGTCGCCCGCCCGGACGCCGACCTCGGCCGGCGAACCGGGCAGCCGTACCCGCAGCGGTCGCTCCCGGTCGGTGGGCAGTTCGATGCCGCGAAAGGCGAGCCACAGTGTGGTGTAGCCGGCCGCGGCGGCGGCGATCTCGGCGTACGGCGCGGTGAAGTAGCGAACCCCGTCCGTATCGCGCAGGGTCATCGCGACGAACGGGTCCTCGCGTCCGGTACTGGTCAGGCCCACCCACCCGGGCGGCGCGTATTCGTCGAGGGTGGGTCGCACCAGCCGCTCGAAGTGTGCCCGCCGTTCCGGCCCCGCGCTGCACGCCGGCACCCGACCGTCGTGGTACCAGGCCCAATGCGCCCGCAGCGTGCCCGCGGTCTCGCGGGGGCGGTCGTGTCGGTCGGTCGCGTCCACGTGGGCCCTTCTGTGCGCGGGGTGCCGGTCGGGATCGGGAGTCGGTCCGCCCGCCGGGGGTTCAGCCGGGCGGGCGGGGCGGTCGGTGGATCGCTTGCCGGTCCGGTTTCGGTTGTTCCCCGGGAATGGTCGTCGTGATCCTCTCGCGTTCCCCGTTCTGCGGATCCTCGGCCCGGGCACAACCCTGCGGCTCCGGGGTCGGCGAGTCGTCCTCGGCCCGGGCCGAGGGCTCCGGCTCCGCGCCGTACGGACCCGACTCGGCCCGGCGGACGGACGTCGGCTCGGTCGGCACGTCGTCCCCGGTCCGGATGCCTGCGCCGGCCGTTTCGTAAAGCAGCGGATCCGTGTGCTCCACCGGCCTCGGTCGGCTGCGCACCCGAACGCACACGCCGTACAGCATGGTGCTCTCGCCGATCCGCAGCCGGCGCCGGGACGTGCTCGTTCGGCCCTCGTGTTCGTGTCGTGCGGTGATCGTCACCCCGCGACCGGCTCGGGGCCGGCGTCCTCGGGCCACGAAGGACGTGGTCGCGCCCTGGAGCAGTGGGTGGTTGTGTCGCCACTCGTGGCGCATGCCGCGGAGCCGGCGCGTGGCGGCCTCGGGGAACCGATACGACTCCTTGTAGTCCAGGGTCAGTTCGATGGACACGTCCTTGGGGAACAACCGCCAGAACGTGGTCCCCGCCGCGGCGGTGAGCGCGAGCCCCACCGCGAGCCAGACCCAGATCGACCAGTCGACCGAACCACGCACGGCGCCGGTGTAGGCGAGCCCGCCACCGCGCAGTCGGGACACCACGTACGGACCGTCGGCCTGCAGGAGATCGGCGAACTCGGCGGCCTGCGTGGCCGACACGGTGCCGAGCAAAGTGGCCTCGGCCTCGTATCCGGTCGAGGTGGCGAACGCATCGGATCGGGTGCGATCGTGGGCCCGGAGTGTGACCGGGACATGGGCCGGGATGCCCGGTTCCAACGTGATCGAGGTCGGCAGTCCGCTGTTCAGGGCCGGGTCGTCGATCTGCAGACCGGAGACGGTCACCCGGATGTGCAGCGCGCTCGACGTCAGGGTCAGACACAGCGTGGTGGGCCGGGACAGATCGACCCGTTGCACCGGGGCGGGAGCGGCACCCGCACAGGCGGCCGCATCGGGACGCACGCCGCGCACGGGTACCGGCCCGGGTCCGAACTCGGCCCGGACCGTCGCGCCCTGATCCACCCTGATCAGCGCGACGCCCTTGCGCTTGCGCGCGTCGTGTTCGAGGTCGCGCAGTCGGGCGGCCTGTTGGCTGACCGTGCCGCTGAGCGTCTGCGCCTTGGGCAACACCTCGGCGATCAGGTCGACGCCGCGGGCGTTCTCGCCGAGCGGCAGCGCGTAGGCGGCGATCGGACCGCGCTCCTCGACCGCCTTCGCGTACTCCTGCCGCAGGGTGGTCCAGCCGGGGGACTTGGCGTTCGCGAAGTCCGGATTGCCCGGCGCGTACAACTGGGCGTCGGTGAGCACCACGATCGCGGTGGGCGGCAGGTATCCGGCCGTGCGTCGCTTGTCGGCGGCGATGATCTCGGACACCGACACCATCGCGGCGCCGAAGTCGCTCTCCGTGTCGTTCGGCTTGGGCAGTTTGGCCAGGAAGTCGGCGATCGCGGCGGCGCCCTGGGGGGCCGTGGTCAGCGGCAGATGGGTCGTCGTCTTCGCGCCGAACCTGATCACCGAGATCCGGTCGTGGGCGGGCATCGCCAGCAGGAAGTCCTTCAGGGCCGCCTTGGCCGCGTCGTAGTTGCCGTCGTCGAGCATCGAGGTGGAGACGTCGAGCACGACGTAGAAATCGGCCGGTTGGCTGTCCGCGCCCAACTCGTCGAGCAGGCGGCCGGTGGCCACCACCGGGTCGGCGGTCCGCGGATCGTCGGCCCGGCGGGCCGCGGGTGTGGCGGGCGCGCACAGCAGCACGAGCAGGAGGGCGAGCACGAGGGCGAGCGGACCGGGCCGGGACGGTCGGGCCCGACCCTCGGTTCGAACGGCGTGGCTCGACGCGGGCCGGGGTATCGACGAGGGGGTGGCTGCGGACAAAGGTCATCCCTCCTTGGTCGTACGCGTGGCACGCATCGCCAGGATGGGCTCGATGATCCCTTGGGGTCGCGGGCGACCTTCCAGGCGCCCCAGGCTCGAGATGACGTTGTGGCACGCCTCCGGATCGATCCGCTGATTCTCCGGACTGCGGAAGCCGGCCGAGCTGGTCGCGTAGTAGCGGATCCGGTCGAAGTACTGGGCCAGCAACGGCGGCAGGCCGACGGCCGCCCTCCCGAAGGTGCTGCGGCCATCGCACAACCAGCCGAAGAACGCCTGCGGGTCGCGCACCCGGACCCGGCCGTGTCGATCCAGCTTCGCCCACGCGCCCGACCTGGCCTCGCGGAACACCTTCGGGGCGTCGATCTTCGAGACGCACACGGCCAGTTCGAGCGGCAACAGGTCGACATCCGGGGCCCGGTCCTGCTGATGGGCGATCGCGCCGCGGAGCAGACGTCCCAGGTTCTCCAGCCAGTGCTCGTCCTCGCAGGTCGGATCGAACAGCAGGATCAGGCCGGTGCGGGTGTTCAGATCGTCCTGCACCGCCTGCTGGTTGGCGTCGGTCAGGATCGGCAGTTCGCGCACGTCGGCCACGAACCGGGTGGAATCGGCGAGCCCGCGAAGCAACCGCACACGCGGGAGGCGGCGGAACAGGAAGCGGTACTCCGCCGGCTCGGGCAACCCGGTCGGGAACGCGTAGGGCTCGAACAACATGGCCCGAGCCCTTTCCTGGAACGCCAGGGTGCCCGGGCTGTGGGGCAGCGCCCGCCAGCCCGGCGCGTGGTGGCCCGAGTCCGGTCCCTGTTCGACTCGGCGGCAGGATTCCTTGGCGGCCTCCTCGATCATCGCGAGAAAGGTGGTGCGACCCGAGCCCGGCGCGCCCCACAGGGCTATGCGCTTCTCCGGGAGGGTGGCCACCGGCGGATCCTCGGCCGGGTCGGCCGCGGGCGCGATCGGGTCGGTCATCGGCGATCCTCCTTCGAGCCGGCCGGGTCCGCCCCCGGCCGGGCGAGCAGCTCGAGCAGCAGCGGCGGACCGCCCGCGTCGGTGGCCGCGCCCAGGCCGAATCGCAGCAGGTCCTCGGGCCTGCTCCGGCCCAGCGTGAAGCACCCGCTCGCGCCCAGCAGACGCCAGGCCTGCAGGGTGCGCCGCCGGGCCCAGGAGTCCAGCGCGCG
Organism: Embleya sp. NPDC059213; assembly: GCF_042754445.1. Classification (NCBI taxonomy): domain Bacteria; kingdom Bacillati; phylum Actinomycetota; class Actinomycetes; order Kitasatosporales; family Streptomycetaceae; genus Embleya; species Embleya sp. NPDC059213. The sequence continues at coordinate 118,379 of NZ_JBHZAV010000003.1, read as the reverse complement.
CGGGTATTCGAGGTCGTCGGTGACCAGCATGTGTCGTACCCGCCGGGCGGCCTGATGTGCCATCAGGTCCACGTCCCAGCGGTAGCCGCCGTGCGCGCGAGCGGGGTCCCGGCCCGCGACATAGGGATGCGGGCCGCGTCGACCGACGGTGATCACCACGGTGGGCCGCTGCGGCGACCAGGCCAGCGCGTTCCCGCGCAACAGCGCGCACAGCCGCTCCAGGGGCGCGGCATACGGATCCACGATCGGCGAGCCGGTCCAGTCCGCGATCGCCGCCCGGGCCGCGGTCGGGTCGGTGAAGTCCACCCGGCGCAGCGGATCGTGGCCGGCCCGCCAGGGTTGCGGGTGATCGTGGTAGCCCACCACACCGGCCCGGCCCCACCGCGCGGCGCCGGCCGTGGGTGCCGCCGCCGCCAGTGCCAACAGCGCCCGGACCAGGTCCAGTCGGGCCTGGGTCCGGTCGGGCTCGCCGCCGAGTTCGACCGCGCACAACAGATCGCAGGTGACCTGCTCGCGCGCCCACCACGGCCGCTGCGTCGCCGGCCCCCGGGTGAGGGGCGCGAGCGGGCGGACCTCGGCGGGCTCCTCGGCCACCTCCCAGGCTGCGCCGTGGCCGGAGTCGAAGAGCAACCGGCCGGGGGTGGGCATCCGTACCGCCAGGCAGACCTCGCCCGGCGGCGCGATCACCTTGACCCGCGCCAGTTCCGACCATTCGCGCGCGTCCGCCGCGTCGGCGACCAACACCGACACCTCGTGCCCGTCCGCCGATTCCCCGCGCAACCCGAGGGTGATCTCGGCGAGCGGCGCGGCCTCGGTACCGGGAATGGCGCCGCGTTCGAGCAACACGTCGTGGCGCTCCCGGGCCGGCTCGTTCGCCCGCGGATCGCCGCTGACCAGGTGCAGGGCGTGCCGAACCGGCGCGTCCAGAGCCAACTGCTCCACCAAGACCGCGAGTTCGGTCCCCTCGACGGCGAACGGGCCGCCCCGCAGCACGGCGGCCGGCGGCAGGACCTCGTGCACGATCTCGGCCGCGAGGGCGCACCAGCTCCATTGCGGGCACCGCTCGACCAGTACGAAGGCCCAGGCCCGGCCCGCGAGATCGGCGCTGCCCGACCGTACCTCGGCCAGTTTCCGGCCCCAGTCCTCGCGCAGCGTGCGCCGAGCCCGCCGCCGCAGCGCCTCCGGGGCCTGTGCCGTGCCCACGGCCGGCCTGCGGCCCACCCCGCCGGCCAGGGTCAACTCCCGGACCGCGACGTCCTCGGGCAACCACGGCACCACACTGCGCCACTCCTGACGGACCCGGTTCTCCGCGGGGGCCCGGATGAAGCCGTGGTGGTCGGGCAGCACCCACTGGGTGGTCAGGTGCCGTGTCCCGATCTCCAGGAACAACACCAGGTCCAGTTCACCCGCACTCAACGCGGTGAGCAGGGTCAGCGCCGCCGCCCGACCGGACGGCGCGGCGGATTCGGCCGCCGGGAACTCGGCATCGCTCGGCACGGGCCCGAATCGCACCAACTCGGCCAGGGGCTCGGGCACCCGGCCGTAGCCGCGCGCGTGTGCCACCCGGATCGCCGCCGCGTGATCGAACGCCCGCGCCGCGTCCCGATAGGCGGTGGGCCCGGGCGCCGACGGCGGCCAGCCGCAGCCGGCACACCACCCGGCGGGTTGCAGCAGATCCCAGCAGACGGGGCACACCACATCCACGACTCGGTCCTGGTCGCTCACCGCATCCGAACCCGTCGGACGGCCCGCCCCGATCCGCACATCCGTCGCTGGACTCCCGGCACGAATCCCCCTGTTCGTCCCATCCGGCAGGCCCGTCCCAAGGCTCGCCGACAGTGGAACCACGCTCGTGGCCGCCCGCGGCGCCGGCCGGGCAGGCCGGCTCGCAGTGACGACCACTTACCCGCAGTGGCCGATCGTAGTCCCGTGCGTGGCCGAGTCGTGGCGTTTCCGTCGGGTTGTGATCAGACCTCCGCGCACGCGTGATCCGGGCGTCGCTCAGTCGACCGTCACCGGCACTTCCAGCGCCGTCACCGGCCCTTCCAGCGCGGTCACCTTCCCGTCGAAGCCGGCCAGGATCAGTTGCCCGTGCGCGCCGCCGGCCACCGACACCCCCGTGGCGGAACGAATTTCGGCCAGCCGTCGGCCGGTGTCCGCGTCGTAGGTGCGAATCCCCCCGGCGGCGCCTGCAACGTGCACGAGCGGGCCGACGGCGGTCACCCGCAACTCGGGTTGCGGCTCGTCGACGGCGCGCCAGAGCACCGCGCCGGTCGCCGCGTCGAGCGCGTACACGAACCCCTCCGCGGTCGCGACCAACACCCGCCCGTCCGCGAGTTCGGGCGCGGTCAACACCCCACCGGCGAGCTCGGCAGTCCACGCCGCCTCCCCCGTCTCCCAGTGCAGGGCGGTGACACCGCGCAGCGCGAGCGGAACATAGATGCGTTCCCGGTCCGCCGCGGGAGCGCCGTGCACGGCTCCGGACGGTTGGGCGATCCAGCCCTCCTCGTGCTCGCGCCCCGCTTGCCAGGCGCGCACCCGCCCGCTGCGTTCGAGCACCGCGAGCCGATCGCCGGCGGTGCACACCCCCACCGGTTCACTCGCTCCCGCCGACATCCGGGTGCGCACGCCCGACTCCGGGTCGCCGAGCACGGTGACCGCGCCGTCCAGGGTGGCCGCGAAGACGGCATCCGCGCCGACCGGTGCCAGCGCCGCGACGGCGCCCGTCCCGGCCCGGATCGCGACCCCGCGCCACGCTCCGGTCGCCAGGTCGAACCTGCGCACATGGCCCGATCCCCCGCCCACCCACACGAGCCCGGGGGTGACGGTGGGGGCACACCACACCGGTTCACCCACCGTGGTGCGGTGTCGGAACACGCCCGTCAACGAGTCGATCAGGGCCACCCCACCCGCCGTGTCGACCACCACGACCAGCCCGTTCACCAGGAGCGGACGTGCTCGGATCCACTGATCCATCGAGTGGGTCCACCAGTGGGTGATGTCCTTGCGTCGCCACAACATCGGCCCGTCGGCCCGGGCCGCCAGGCGGCTCGCGGCCTGTTGGTAGTCGGGTCCCAACCCGTGCAGCAGCGCCGCGCCGACCCGGGCCAACGGGCGACTGTGCGGGCCGATCAGACCGACCGGGAGCGGCTCGCGCGCGGTGAGCAGGTCGTGGAAGTCGAATTCGACCCGGCCGAACCGATCGTCGATGAACTGCGCGACCCGAAAGTAGACCTCCAGGGCCGATTTCCGGCTCATCCCGCTCAGCAGCGTCTCGCGCACGCCCACGTCCAGGTCGTACAGCTCGTCGTCCGCTCTCGCCTCGGTCACCCGGTCGCGGGAGGCGACGAGCAGACCGCTGAGGAACACCTCGGCCGCGAACGCCGGATCCTCCGCCGCCAACACCGAGGACTGCACCACGCGTACGGTCGCGAGACTGATCGGCGCGGCGGCCAGCTTGCCGAGCAGTTCGACGGCGGTGGCGGACGCACCGGCCCGGAAGTCGGCGAGCCGCGCCGCCGGGGTGCGTGTGTCCTCGGGAGGTACGAACGCCGGTTCCGCGGCCTCGGGCCGACGCCGCGGATCGAGCACCCACGCGGGGTTGGCGAACTCGCTGCCGCGCTCGTCGGTGATCATCCGCGTCCACCGGGACAATTCGCTCCACCGGCCGGACCGCCGGTCCGGCGGGTCGCCCGGGCGCAGGCCGTCCGGATGCACGCCGATCACCGGGATCGCGACCCGTTCGTGCGAATACGTCCAGCGCTTGCCGTGCCGGACCCGAAAGGCCGACCGGCGTGCCGGGCCGGTGCCCTGGCTGCGAAAGACGACCGGGGTCAGCGGAATCCGCGAGCGTTCCCACCACCGACGGGGCAGCAGGTTCAAGAACACGACCGGCCCCTGCTTGGCCCACGTCGCGAGCATCGCCGCGGTGCCCGGATCCGACCACGCGCGACCGACGCCGTCGCTGATCACCATGATGATCCGCCGCCCGGCGACACCCACGGGCGCGGCGCTGCGACTGGTGGTCCCGATCGGCGTTCGCAACACCGCGCGGCCGTCCACCTCGGTGTCCAGCGACCAGGTCCGTACCGCGCGAAAGGTGCCGTTCCCGTCCAGCAGTCGGGCGAACTCGGCGAGCAGCCGGCGCCACGGGTCGAGCGAGGCCGCGCTGTCCACGACCAGCGCGAGTTCGAACCAGCGCTCCCGGGCCGGCGCGAGGACCGGCACGATCAGGTCGGTCAGCGCGGCGTGTTCGGCGGTCGCGTCCTCGTCCACCACCACCGAGTTCGGCGCGGCACCGAACTGTCTCAATCGGCGCAGCAGTCGGGCCAGTTCGAGCCGATCGGGGAGCACGAACGCGGCCGGCGCGGGCGCTTCGCCGAGCCACTCCGGCAGCCGCAACCCGGCCGCGCGCGAGCCGCTGCCGATGCCGTCGGGCGCCTCGTCGGTGCCGGATTTCACGGTGTAGCCGGAATGGGTGTCCGGGCCGGAGGCATCCGCGGCCGAGCCGGCCGCCGTCTCCGGCCCCGGCACCCGTGGTGGCGGGATGCCGACCGGCGGCCCGCTCGGTATCTCCGGGGGCGGGCCGGGCTCGGGCGCGGAGGTGGGCACGGGGACGACCGGGGGCGGCTCGGCCCGGTCCGCCCGGTGGCGCTCGTTCGGCGCGCCGACGACCGCGCGCATCCAGGCCCAGTCCAGGATCGAGTCGACCGTGACCCCGTCGGGGTCCGCTTCGGCCATCGCTCACCCCTCGTTCAGGTCATGGAACAGGAGAGTGGCCAGGAGATCGTTGTCCAACGACTGCCCGGCGCAATCCGGTTGATCCTCGACCTGGGCGCGGAACTGGAGGGCGTTGAGCAGTTGATCGGGTGGAAAGAGGCATCCGTCGTTGCGTTGGGCCCGGTTCAGGTAGTCGTCCAGCAGGCGTTCGTCGATCCGCACGCGGTCGTCCAGCCGGCTCCGGGCGATCCGCAGCAGCACGTCCCGTTGCGGCAGCTTGAGATGCAGGGGCACGCAGCGCCGTCGAAACGCCGCCGAGAACGCCCGCTCGCCGTTGCTGGTGAGGACCACGATCGGAAAGGCGGCGCATTGCACCAGACCGTTGCGCACCTCGACCGAATCGCCGAAGTCGCCGTCGTACGGCGTCACTTTCGCGGTATTCAGTCGGGCCCGGCGCAATTCGGGTATCTCGAAGGCACCCGTCTCGAAGACGTGCAGCAGGTCGTTGGGCAGGTCGACGTCGCCCTTGTCGATCTCGTCGATCAACAACACGCGCGGTCGGGGCCGGCGCAGCAGGGCGTCGCCGAGCGGGCCGAGTCTGATGTAGCTGCCGATGTCGTCGCCGGCATCGCGGCCGGCGTCCGCGCCGGCGTCCCGCCCCTGCTCCCGGGCATCGCGTGCGTCGAGTTCGCCGGCGGTGCCGCCGCCCCGCGCGGCGTTCAGGCGCAGATTCATATCGTGCAGCCGACCGAGCACGTCGTACTCGTACAGTCCCTCGCGCAGCGTGGAACGACTGGTGATCCCCCAGCGGAGCACCGGCCCCAGAGCCAGCCGGGTGGCGATGCTCTTGGCCAACGTGGTCTTGCCGGTACCGGGGTTCCCGGTCACCAGGAGCGGACGGCGCAGATAGATCGCGGCGTTGACGAGGTTGTAGACCGTCGGGTCGCCGTAGAACTCGCCCGAATACGGCTCACCGGGTCGATCACCGGGGAGCTTCGCGTCGGCCGCGACCTCCGGCCCGGTGTCGTTCGTGCCGAAGCTGCGCCAGGGTGGCGGGTCGGGAAGCGGGATCGGATCGGTCTCGCCGGCCGACCGGGCGTCGTGGCCGTTGTCGCCGCGATAGACCCACCACGGCGCGGGCGGGCCGTCCGCACCGACGATACTCGCGGCGTTCGCGTCCGGTACCGACTCAACCATGCCGTGTCCCCTTTTCCACCAAGACGCTGTTCAGCCGTCCCGTACCGGCCCATGGACACCAGCCCGGGTCGTCGAACAGGAGCACGACTCGTTGCGATGACGGTCCATCGTCATTAAGGGTGTGCCGCAGGCGCATCACAGCGGAAGGCAATCCGCCGAGCGTTTGCTTCTCCGCCTCCAGCGTTCGGTGCAGGAGGTTTCCCACATCGGCGCCGGGACAGGGGGCGTTCGCGCCGTTCGTGCCGGTGCAGTCGCCGGTGCACGTCGTCCCGTGTGTCCACACCAGCGCCCATTTTCCGCGATCGAGCTGGTACTCGACCCGCCCGCGCCGATCCGGGTGGTGCTCCCATCGGTAGTCCTGGAAAAAGCCCGCGGCCTCCCCGGGGCAACGCTCCAGGCGGTCACCGCAGTGGTGTCGGTTCAGGTGCGCCAGTGCGGGCCCCGAGCGCAGGTGCAACGATTCGGTCCACGTGGCGTAGTGCATCGGCCGGGCGACCCCGTGTCGCAGGATCGGCCTGAGCACGAGTTCGTGGTGCTCGCCGAGCACGAAGACCTGCTCGCCGTCACCGGCATCGGCCAACTCGAAGGGCTCGTTGAACAGTTCGGTCGGCAGCACGACCTGGAGTCGCGCCTGGGCGACCGAGGTCCATTGGGCCCACACCGCCCGATAGAACTCGACCAGGTAGGGCACCAGTCGATCGCGGGGCAGGTCCGCCCCGGACGGCAGGCCCTCGGGCAGCGCGAAGCGGTCGGCGCCGACGTAGAACAGCGGCTCCGCGTCGTATCGGACCAGCGTCGGGTCGTCGGGCGACTGGTCGTTCTCCCGGATGAACACCACCAGGGTCAACGGTTGACGTTCGGCTACGTCGGCGGGCCGGAAGTCTTCGATGTCGCGGCCCTTGAGTCGCTCCGCCCATTCCGCCACCCACGTCTGCTCGGACCGCACGTACAGCCACTCCAGCAGGTACCGAATCGGATGTTCGCCCGTCGGAGCCGCGAGCGCCATCAGTGCCGTCGCCCACTCGACGGGATCCTCCTCGACGAAGACGCCCGGGGGAACCCCTTGCTCGCGGAGGTAGGTGCGCAGCAGTTTCTGCTCGTCCGCGCCGATCCGGGCGCCCCGCAACGCGGAGAGCAGGCGGCTGCCGTCCGCCTCGAAGCGCCGGTCCGGGTCTCGTTCGACCGCGCGCCAGTCGGTCGTGTTCGGTCCGCGATACAGCATCGACTGGGTCAGGCGCCGGCCGCCGGGAACGGACCGTACGAGCCTGGTGTCGATCGTCTCCGACATGATCCGGAACCGGCGCTCGGTCAGTGCGTCCGGGCCTTCGGCCCGCAACTCCTCGATCAGGGCTCGGGTGAAGATCGCCTCGTCCGCCATGCGGCGCGCGAATTGCCCCTCGCCCGCCGCGAAGGCCGCGGAAAGACGTGCCTTGCCCGACTTTTTGACCGGCTCCTCCTTGAGCACGTTCACCACCGTGCCCTGCGCGTCGGCCCGGTCGTCGGCGCACACCTCGAACACCGCGAACTGGTCGATCCGACAGGCCACCGAGGTGAATCGGGACAGCAGATCGTCGACGTCGATCGCCCGCTGCCACGGTTGCGGGAAGCCGGGCACGTGATAGGCGGGCAGTTCGAGCCGCCGTCTGCCCGCGTTGCGGTAGCCGTGGCCCGCCCAGTGCAGCAGGAAGCGGTCGCCGTCGCGCCAGTCGACGGGCGCCCGGTCGATCGCCGCTTCGAAGTGCATGGACGTCAACTCGCCGGGCGAGCCGCCTGGACCGAGCAACACCGAGTGCTCGCCGACCAGTTCGGCCAACCGTTCGGCGACCGGCTCGGACGCCGCGGCGATCGAGGCGAGCACGGTGATGTGCTCGCGCTCCGCCGCACCGGTCTCGGTCAGCCACTGCACGAGTTCCAGCGTCTGGGCCGGTGCACCGGGCAGGTCGCCCGGGCTCCCGGCATGCTCGGGATAGTGCTCGACGCAGACCAACAGGGCGTGCGTCGTCACCGGCCGCCCCGCACCACACGTTCGATCTCCGTGTACAGCTCGTCGCACTTCCAGTAGACACCGTGCGCCTGCGGAAACGGGCGCCGTACCCGTACCTCGACATCGTGCACCGCGTCGGCGAAGACCGGGTGGGCCCGGAAGGACAACCAGTCGCGCGCGTTCCAAAGGTTGATCCACGGAATCGACGGGGACCTGGGCGGGCCGCTCGACGCGGGTTGCGTGGCCAGCGCGCCGAGGGCGCCGAAGTAGCCGATCTGGGAGCCGGCGGTGATCAGTGCGCGCACCTGGGGCAACGGGTATCGGGGTTGGTCCGGTTCGCTCGCCGACCGCGCCTGGGTCAGCGTCTCGAACGAGGCGATGCCGCCGAGCGAGTGTGCGAGCACCACGACCGGTCCCCGAATCCGGGCGATCCGCGCCGCGAGGTAGGCGCGCAGGTTCTCCCCGTGGGCCTGGTAGTACAGGATGTCGCCGATCGCGGGCACGCTGCCGCCCAGGGTGCCCCCGCGCAACAGGCTCTGCAGCGGCCAACTCGCGTACATCAGGCTGCCCTTGAGCGCGCCGGAGATCCGCCCGCCCGCCGCGTCGCCACCGCAGGCGTCCCGCACCCCCGCGACGAGCAGGCCGCGCCACTCCACCGGCCACGGACCCGGTCCGTCCGCCCGACCGCCCAGGGCCTGGCCGAACGCCCCCACCACGGCCCGCCCGATCACGTCGTAGTCGGCGGACGCGGCGAGCACGTCCGCCGCCGCCTCGAACTCGACCGACTCGGCGACCCGCCGGGCCGCCGTCGTGAACGACTCGCCCCACTCGGCCGGCCCACCGGGCAACACGTCCGCGAGCGCGGTCTCCACCACCGCGTGCCGCACGGCCCAGCGCAGGTCGTCGCCGGCCTCGGAGCGCCGCAGGGCGCCGGCCTGGGCCCGCGCCTCGGCCACGGCGCGCAACTCGTGCAGGGGGTCGACCTCCAGGGTCGCTCCCAGGCGCAGGTCGGCCTCCTCCGGATCGACCTCCACGGCCCGGCCGGGTTCCTCGGGGTCGGCGATGCCGATCAGGGTGCGCAGCGTCGGCGACACCTCGACGCCGCACGCCGCGCCCCAGTCGACCGCTTCCACCGCTACGCCCGGCAGCCGCTCGGCGACCTTCGCGGTGACGGTACGCACCGCCGCCGAGTCGGCGATTTCCCGCACGCCGGTTCCGTGCACGAAAACAATCGTGGTCATGGGCTCCCCCGGATACGAAGTCGATCCGCCCTTGCCCGCCGTACGTTAGTGATCCAACCGACCCGATGGAGTCACTTCCGGCGCCGTCCCACCCGATCCGTCAACTCGTGCACGCGGGAACCTGTTTGCTCAGGTCACCGCCGCTCTCCAGATATATCGCGGGCACGTAACCGGTCTTGCCCTCCACGTCGATCTGCGCCCAGGTGCGGCTGGAGGAGCCCGCGTAGTAGGCGATCGAGCCCTCCGCATGGCAGTTCGCCCGGACCTGGGTGCCGGTCTTGATCTGCACGACCTTGTCCGACTGGTACGACGTGCCCTTGTACATCACCAGCCGGCCGCCGGTGTGCACGGTCGCCGCCACGGAACCGGGCCTGGGCCCGGCCGCGCTCTGCCCGGTACCGGAAGTGGCCTTGCCGGTGCCGGACTTGCCCGGGCTCGGCGTGGCCGACGAGCTCTTGCTCGAACCGGTACCGGCCGTCTTGGTCTTCTTGTCGCCCGAACCGCCGCCGTCCACCGTGAGCAGTGCCACGAAGAAGACGATCACCAACAGGATCAGTCCGCCGACCACCATCAGGATCCGGACCGGATGCCGACTCAGCGCGTTCAATCCGAACCGTCCACGCGGCGGCCCGCCGATGGGCGTCGGGGTGGAGAAGAACTCCACCCGCCTCCGGTTGTCCATACGACCCCCTGCGTCCCCGTGTCGCCCGATATGCACGTGTCGGGACGAACCCCTCTCGGACGAGAGAGGTATGCCCACAATGACCATCAGACACCAACGACGCGCGCCAGACGTCTTAACGAGCGCATAAATCGACCGCTACGGCGTCGGGACCCAGTCCACCCGGCCCGCGAGCAGCACGTAGCCCACGAACGCCACGATGTCGATCAGCGCGTGCGCCACCAGCAACGGCATCACCCGACCCCAACGCTTGTACAGCAGGCAGAACACGACGCCCATCACGACGTTGCCGAAGAACCCGCCGATGCCCTGATACAGGTGGTACGAGCCGCGCACCACCGCGCTGATCGCCACCGCCTTGACCCACGGCACCTCCAACTGCCCGAGCCGGCGCAGCAGATAGCCGAGGACGATCACCTCCTCCAGGGCCGCGTTCTGGATCGCGGACAACACCAGCACCGGAATCCGCCACCACACGTCCGGCAGCGTGGTGGGCACCACGGTCAGATTCGCCCCCGCCGCGTGCGCGCCCAGGTACAGCGCCAGCCCCGATCCGCCGATCGCCGCCGCGACCCCCGCGCCGCGACCCAGGTCCCACCACGGCCGGGTCCGGTCGACCCCGAGCACCCGCAGCGAGCGGCCCTCGCGCATCAGCAGGTGCGCGACCAGGAACACCGGCACCAGCGCGGTGGCGATCCCGAACAGTTGCCAGGCCAGGTCCAGCCACGGCCGATCGAGCGCCCGGGAGCCGTTGAGCACCGCGGCCTTGTGCCCCAGGCCGCCCGGCGCGGTCAACGAGCCGAGGAAGGAGATCAGCGAGGAGACCCCGGAGGCGCCCAGGGACAGGGCGAGCACCAGCACCACTTCCGAGCGCAGCACTCGGCGCCGGGGCACGGTGGGGGTCTCGACGGACTCGGGCTCGGTGATCACCCGCACACGTTACCGAGCGCGGATAAGCCCGCCGTCAGCCCACGGGCCACGTGTGCACGGCGTCCCCGCCGCGCATGTGTTCGGCGTAGCGCAGGGTCATCGCGCGCAGCGCCTCCAACCGGTCCATGCCCTTGGTGTCCCGATAGTGGTGGTACTGCGCGCTCTGCCAGGTCGCCCCGTTGGTGCGCAGTCGGCAGCGCTGTTCGATGATGCCCAGGTACTCGTCCCGCTCGCGCGGATCGATCCCCCACCGGTCCAGGCCCTCGTAGGCACGCGGCAAAAGGTCCTCCAGCACCAGTTCGGTGACCGGGACGGTGCCGTGGCCCGGCCAGTTCAGCCGCGCGTCGATTCCGTACCGGGCACCGGCGTGGAAGTTCTCGGTGGCGACCTCGAACGGCATGCGTTCCCAGACCGGATGCTCGTCGTCCACCAGCGAACGCACCACGCCGTAGTAGAACGCCGCGTTGGCCATGATGTCGACCACGGTCGGCCCGGCCGGCAACACCCGGTTCTCCACCCGCAGATGCGGTTTGCCGCGGGCCACGTCGTAGACCGGGCGATTCCAGCGATAGATCGTGCCGTTGTGCAACTTGAGTTCGCGCAGGTGCGGGACGTCGCCGCGGTCCAGCGCCTCGATCGGGTCCTCGTCGTCGCAGATCGGCAACAACGACGGGAAGTATTTGAGGTTTTCCTCGAACAGGTCCACCACCGAATCGATCCAGCGTTCGCCGAACCAGGTCAGCGGTCGCACACCCTGCGCGATCAGTTCCTCGGGGCGGGTGTCGCACGCCTGCTCGAACAGGATCGGACGGGTCTCGCGCCACAACTCGCGGCCGAACAGGAACGGTGAATTCGCCCCGATTCCGCACTGCACCCCGGTGATGGATTGCGCCGCGTTCCACAGCGCACCGAAATTTTTCGGGGTGACCTGGAGGTGGAACTGCACGGACGTACAGGCGGCCTCGGACACAATCGTGGAGGACGTCGTGTCGAGCCGCTCGACACCTCCGATATGCAGCCGTATGTCCTCCCCGCGGGCATTGAGGATCTGATCGTTGAGCAGGGTATAGCGGGCGTTGTCGGATATCGTCTCGAACGCCATGTGGGCATCGGTCAGGGTCGGCAGAATACCGATCATCACGATTCGCGCATCGAGTTCCGCGGCCTTGCGGTCGGCGTAGTCCAGACTCGTCCGCAGTTCCTCCACCAATTCGGAGAACACCGGTCCGGTAAGCCGGTGCGGCGGAATATTGACCTCGATGTTGAACAGACCCAGCTCGGTCTGGAAATCCGGGCTGGCGATCCGGCGCAACACCTCGGCATTGCTCATCCGGGGTCGGCCGGCGGCGTCGGCCAGGTTGAGTTCGATCTCGACGCCCATGAGTTTGCGGGCGCTCTCGAACCGGTCCTCGTCCAGCATGCGCTGCAGTGTTTCCAGACAGCGGCGCAACTTGTGCCGGTATCGCTGCCGATCGGATCGGCTGAACTCGGTGACCTCGACCTTTTCGCCCATGAATGCCCCTCCCCCGTGTACCCGACTCCCGCGGAGCCGGTCGAGTGATCGCAATCCGGTACCTGCCGGATCGGGACGACCTGATCGTTCCCGCCGACGTTCTCCCAAACCGATGCATCGGGCCGACATTGGGAACATTACCGATCGACCGTGACGAATCACAGGGGAACCGCAGGGCCGGCAATCACGTCACTGATCACATCGAGGAAGCACCCACCGGTCGATCTTCACCGCTTGCCGGTGATCACCTAGGGTGTCCTCTTGCCGTGGCGGGCGTAGCGAGATCTTGGGGGTTGCCGTGCGGGAGTCGGTTCGGGCACTGCCGATACAGGGACTGCGTTTCCAGGTCGTGATCACGATGATCTCGATACTCGTCTGCGGTGCCCTCATCTGGAATGTCGGCAATGCCGGCCGGTGGTCGGAAGCCGCCGCCTCACCTCGGGCCGCGAATGCGCCCAAGGAGATTCAGGCCCCGCCGCTGCCGCCGGGCAACCCGAACGCCCTGGAGCCGGCCACCCCGCCCGCCGCTCCGCCGCCCCCGGTGGATTCCACCCTGGTCTCCAAGGTCAAGGGCGAGGGCAAGCTGGTCGCGCTGACCCTGGACGACGGGCCGTGGCCGGAGTGGACCGACCGGGCCCTCTCGCTGCTGGCCCAGTACGACATCAAGGCCACCTTCTGCATGGTGGGCCAGCAGGCCAAGGACCACCCCGACCTGGTCCGCAAGGTGGTCGCCGCCGGCCACGGGCTGTGCAACCACAGCATGACGCACGACATCAACCTGAAGAAGCGCACGCCGGACGAGATTCGCGGCCAGATGCAACAGACCCTGGACTGGATCCACAAGGCGTCCCCGGGCACCCCCGTGCGCTGGTTCCGCGCGCCGGGCGGCAACTGGTCCGACGAGGTGCGCCAGACCGCCGCGTCGCTGGGCATGGGCTCGTTGCACTGGACGGTGGACACCAACGACTGGCAGAAGGCCGGCGTGGACAAGATGCTGCAGAACGTCCACAGCCAACTGGGCCCGCGCGGCATAATCCTGTGCCACGACGGCGGCGGCGAACGCAGCCAGACGATGGCCATGCTGGAACGCCTCCTCCCCGAACTCAAGTCCGCCGGTTACACCTTCGTCATCCCGTAGCCCCCAACGCCGGCCCGGCCGGCGTGCGGCCGCCACCCGACGACAAGCCCGGACCCACCGACCCGCTCCGAAGTTTGCGGACACCGCCCGACGGCAACCCTCACGCTCCCCGACCCGCTCCGGCCCGTCCGGCGTGCGAAGACACCACCCGAGGGCAACCGCACGCCCCCAACCGCCCCGGCCCGTAAGGCGTTCGAGGAAACCCGCACCCGCGCCGACCCCCGTCCGGCCCAACCGCGCCCATCGGGCACGTGTGTCCGGGCGCCCACCGGGCATGTGTGCCAGGCCCGCACACCCCGCACCCCGGGAGGCCGCCCGATCGACGCCGCCTTGGCCCTCGTGCTGCTCGTGCTGCTGATCGCCGGCAACGGCATGTTCGTCGCCGCCGAGTTCTCCCTGGTCACCGTCGAGCGCGGCGACGTGGCGGCCCGGGCCGAGGCCGGCGATCGAGGTGCGGGCCGGGTGCTGGGCGCACTGCGCACCCTGTCCTTCCAACTGTCCGGCGCCCAGTTGGGCATCACGCTCACCTCGCTGATCGCCGGCTACCTCGCCGAGGCGGCCTTTCGACTGCCCAGGTTCACCGCCCTGGTCCTGGCCTCCGGGTTGCAGATGCTGCTCGGCGAACTCGTGCCCAAGAACGCCGCGATCGCCCGCCCGCTCGGCGTCGCCCGGGTCGCGGGCCCGTTCCAGGTCGGCTTCTCCCGGCTGTGCCGCCCGCTGATCGTGTTCCTCAACGGCTCGGCCAACTTCTTCGTGCGCCGGCTCGGCATCGAGCCGCAGGAGGAGCTGGGCTCGGCCCGCTCGCCCGACGAACTGGGCCAACTGGTCCGGCACTCGGCCCGCGCCGGGGTGTTGCCCGTGAACACCGCCCGGGTGCTGCACCGGACGCTGCGCTTCGCCGACAAGCAGGCCGCCGAGGCGATGACCCCGCGCACCGAGCTGGTCACCCTGCCGGCCGACGCGTCGGTGGGCGAACTGCTGGACACCGCCCGCGCGTGCGGCCACAGCCGGATCCCGGTCCGCGGTCAGGACCTGGACGAGATCGTCGGCGTGGCGGTGCTGCGCGACGCGTTGCGGGTCCCGGCCGCCGATCGGGCGGACACCCCGCTCGCCCGGATCGCCCGCGCCCCGGTCCTGGTGCCGACCTCGCTCGACCTCAAGCGGGCGGTCGAACGGCTGCGCGAGGGTCGGACCCAGTTGGCGATCGTGGTGGACGAGTACGGCGGCACGGCCGGCGTGCTCACCGCCGAGGACCTCGCCGAGGAGCTGGTGGGCGACCTCGCCGACGAGCACGACCCGGCGGACGAGCCGGACGCGCCGCCGCAACGGGTGCCCAGCTCGCGCGTGTTGCGGTTGTCCGGCCTGCTGCGCACGGACGAGGTCGAGGAGGCCAGCGGCTGGCGGTTGCCGGAGGGCGACTACAGCACCCTGGCCGGGTTGATCCTGGCCCGGCTGGGTCGACTGCCCGAGGTCGGCGACCACGTGGACGTGGACGGCCGACGGCTGACCGTGGTGGCGATGGACCGGCACCGGATCGACGAGGTCGAGCTGCGCACGGAGGTCGACTCGTGATCGGCGACCTGCTGCTCTCCCTGGTCCTGCTCGCGGCCAACGCCTTCTTCGTCGGCGCCGAGTTCTCGGTGATCTCGGCCCGCCGCACCCGGATCGCACCCCAGGCCGAGGCGGGCTCGCGCCGGGCCGCGATGGTACTCACCGCGATGGGCCGGTTGTCCACCATGCTCGCCGCCGCCCAGCTCGGCATCACCGTGGCCTCGCTGGGCCTGGGCGCGGTCGCCGAACCCGCGCTGGCGCACGCCCTGGCCGGCCCGATCCGGGCGAGCGGACTGCCCGGCAAAGCGGTACACGCGATCGCGTTCGTGCTCGCCCTGGCGGTGGTGGTGTTCTGCCACATGGTGCTCGGCGAGATGGTGCCCAAGAACATCGCCCTGGCCGGGCCGGAGGAATGCGCGTTGTGGCTGACCCCGCCGCTGCTGCTGATCGCCCGGCTGACCGCGCCGATCCTGTGGCTGCTCAACCACGCGGCCAACCTGTTCCTGCGCGCCTTTCGGGTGCGGCCGGTGGACGAGGTGCGCAGCGTGTACACGGCCGAGGAACTCCCCGCGCTGCTGGCCGAGTCGCGCGAGCACGACCTGCTCGACGTGCGCGAGCACGACCGGCTCGCCGGCGCCCTGGCGCTGCACTCCAGCCCCGCCGCCTCGGTGATGCGGCCGTGGACCGACGTGGTGGCACTGCCCCGGCCGGTCTCGGCGACGGCCCTGGAGGAGGTCGCGGTGCGCACCGGCCTGTCCCGCTTCCCGGTCCTGGACCCGGCCGCCCGGCCGGTGGGCTACGTGCACGTGCTCGACGTGCTGGCCCCCGAGGCGGACGGTTCGGTGCCGATCTATCCCCTCGTCACGGTCGGCCCGGACGCCATGCTGACCAGCCTGTTGGCCCGCATGCGCGGTTCCCGTACCCACCTGGCCCTGGTCGGCGAGCCGGGCGCGGTGCCGCTGGGCCTGGTCACGCTCGACGACGTGATGTCCTCGTTGTTCCCCTGATCGAGATCGTTCCAAAAGGTCTTCAAACGGGTGTCAGTTCGCAATACACCGTTACTTTTCGAAGCCGTTTCGGTACAATGCGCTGACCGGCCCTGCCGGGTCCCTCTGTACGCCGCCGGGTCGTCCCCCGGCCGGATACCCGGTTCCCCACTGCACAGCGCCGCTTTCCCCTCCCCGGATTCTCCGGGTTTTTGGACTCCTGCATCGAAATGAGGCGGTCTCATGGTCCTGCGTGTGCCCGAGGCTCCCGAGTCGGCCCGTCGAGCGGCCCGAGCCGTGCTCGAATCCCGCACCCTGCTCCCGGCCGACTGCCGCGCCGATCAAGCCGCGCTCACGGCCGGATTCCCGCACCGCGTCTTCGAGATCGACCTGCACGACCTGGTCGCCGATCAGGGCGTACGCAGCGCCCGCCCGGTGGGTTGGCGCTGGCTCATGTGGTCCGACGACACGGTCGTCGGCGGCATCGAGGTCCGCCCCGACCCGACCGGTCACGGCGTCGGCCGATTCGTCGAGGGACCGTTCACCGTCGCCACCGCGCCGGCCGCGGCGGCGGCTCGGGCGCTCCCGCAGACGGTGCTCCGCCGCGACGAGGCGCGCCTGCTGAACGTGCCCGGGATGTACATGGTCGCGCTGTGGTTGGCCGACGAGGCGGGCGGTGTGGACCTGCTGATCCCGCTCGCGCCGGCGCCGTGCGGAGTGCAGGCGCTGCGCTGCTACACCGCGGCCGAACTGGCCGGCGTACTGGCCGTGCGCACCCGCCGGCCGGCCGCCGTGGGGGCTCCGGAAAGCTGATCACACCCCGCCGTTCACACGTGTGGTCACATCTTGGGCGCAGTCGGGTGAGAACTGCGAGAAGTCCTGCGCGCGGGCCTTTCGAGGCGGACACTGTGAGCTGCCGGGCAAGGCTGCCCGACGCGCTCCGCGCAGACACCGAGAAGGTACGAGGATGTGCCAGCACCGACCGCATTGCCCACCGGCGGACAGTCCCGATCGTGAGGCCGCCGCCGTTGTGGCCGCCCATTTCGAACAGGGATGGAGCCTGCTCTGCAACGGCGTCGTCCTGTTCGAGGACACGGGCGAACTGCTGCCGGACGGACGCACCATCGCCCCGCACCGCCCCCGTGTGGGGTTGGTTTCGGCGGCCTGATCCGTTCGCACGGCCCCATCGAGCCGGAGGTCTCCTCGGAAGGGCCTCCGGCTCTCGCCTGCCCCGAGCCGGGCGCGCCGCCTTCCCGGTACAGTCCGAGCGGCGACAAGCCGTACCGCGACGACACGAGGTCGAGCGCGACGACGACTGGGAGTTCCATCCCCATGGGCACTGGCGGCACCCCTCGGCCCGGCCGCCCGCGTGATCCACGCACCGACGAACTGATCCTGGCCGCGGCCCGCGAACTGGTCGCCGCGCAGGGCTACAACCGGGTCAGCATCGACGCCGTCGCCCGTCGGGCGGGCGTGACCAGGCCGACCGTGTACCGCCGCTGGCCCTCGAAGGCGCACCTGGTGCACGAGGCGGTCTACCCGGCTCGCGAGATGAGCTTTCGGCCGCTGCCGCACGAGGACTTCGCGACCGGCGTGCTGCGCTTCGCCGAGGCCGCGCTCGAATCGTTCCGTCGCCCGGAGACCGCGGCCGCGGTGCCCGGGCTGCTCGCCGAGTACCGCGACCAGCCCGAGCTCAAGGAACTGCTGGTGGCCCGGATGGATCCGGTCCGGGCGATCTTCCGGGCCTTCGTGGCGGACGCGGTGGCCCGCGGCCAGGCCCGCCCGGACGTGGACGCCGATCTGCTCTTCGAATCGCTCAGCGGCGCGTTGATGTTCGGTGTCCTGGGCAGCGATCTGGCCGCCAAGCCGGGGTTCGCCGCCTCGGTGGCGCACCTGCTGACCCACGGCGCGGCCCGCCCCTGATCGGGAGCGGACCGCACGCCGCTCGGATCAGTTGTTGCCGTACGCCTCGATCGGCGGGCACGAGCAGACCAGGTTGCGGTCGCCCTGGGCGCCGTCGATCCGGCGCACCGGCGGCCAGTACTTCTCGGCCGGCACCACACCGGCCGGGAAGACCGCCTCCTCGCGGGTGTAGGCGTGCGCCCACTCGCCGGCGAGCAGCGCGGCGGTGTGCGGCGCGTTGGCGAGCGGGTTGTCGTCGGCGGGCAGCTCACCCGACGCGACCCGGTCGATCTCGCCCTTGATCGCGATCATCGCGTCGCAGAACCGGTCGATCTCGTGCAGGTTCTCGCTTTCCGTCGGCTCGATCATCAGCGTGCCGGGCACCGGGAACGACATGGTCGGCGCGTGGAAGCCGTAGTCGATCAGCCGCTTGGCGACGTCGTCGACGCTGACCCCGGTGGTCTTGGTGATCCCGCGCACGTCGATGATGCACTCGTGCGCCACCAGGCCGTTCGGGCCGGTGTAGAGCACCGGGAAGTGCGGTGCGAGCCGCTTGGCGATGTAGTTGGCGCCCAGCACCGCGACCTGGGTGGCCTCCTTGAGCCCGTCCGGGCCCATCAGCCGCAGGTACGTCCACGGAATCGGCAGGATCGCCGCCGAGCCCCACGGAGCCGCCGAGATCGGCCCCACGCCGGTCTCCGGGCCGGCGGTGGGCTGGAGCGGGTGATTGGGCAGGTACGGCGCCAGATGCGCGCGCACCGCGACCGGGCCGACCCCCGGACCGCCGCCGCCGTGCGGGATGCAGAACGTCTTGTGCAGGTTCAGGTGCGACACGTCGGCGCCGATCGCACCGCCCGGCTGGGCCAGCCCGACCAGCGCGTTGAGGTTCGCGCCGTCCACGTAGACCTGGCCGCCGGCCTCGTGCACGGCCGCACAGACCTCCTCGATGCCCTCCTCGAACACGCCGTGCGTGGACGGGTAGGTCACCATCAGCACCGCGAGCGTGTCCCGGTGCAGGTCGATCTTCGCGTGCAGGTCGGCCAGGTCCACGTCGCCGTTCTCGCCGGTCTTGACCACCACGACGCGCATGCCCGCCATCACCGCGCTGGCCGCGTTGGTGCCGTGCGCGGAGGAGGGGATCAGGCACACGTCGCGGGCGGTGTCACCGTTGGCGTGGTGGTAGGCGCGCACCGCGAGCAGGCCCGCCAGCTCGCCCTGCGAACCGGCGTTGGGCTGAAGCGAGACCTTGGCGTAGCCGGTGATCCGGGCCAGCGATTCGGCCAGACCGTCGATCAGCTCCAGGTATCCGGCGGCCTGATCCACCGGTGCGAAGGGGTGCAGGTCGGCGAACTCGGGCCAGGTGATCGGTTCCATCTCGACCGTGGCGTTGAGCTTCATCGTGCACGAGCCGAGCGGGATCATGCCCCGGTCGAGCGCGTAGTCCTTGTCCGCGAGCCGCTTGAGGTAACGCAGCATGTCGGTCTCGGAACGGTGCGTGTGGAAGACCGGGTGGGTCAGGAAGCCGGTGTCGCGCAGCAGCGCGGTGGGCAGCGCGTCGACGGTGTCCGCGTCCAGCGCGGCCACGTCGCCGGTGACCCCGAACGCGCCCCAGACGGCCTCGACATGCGCCCGCAGGGTGGTCTCGTCGCAGGTGATCCCCACGTGGTCGGCATCCACCGGGCGCAGGTTGATGCCGGCCGCACGGGCCGCCGCGAGCACCTCCTCGGCCCGACCCGGCACCCGCGCCGTGACGGTGTCGAAGAAGTCGCCGTGCACGACCTCGACGCCGCCCGCCCGCAGCCCGGCCGCGAGTACGGCCGCGTACCGGTGGGTGCGCCGCGCGATCGAGGTGAGCCCGTCCGGCCCGTGGTAGACCGCGTACATGCCGGCCATCACGGCCAGCAGGACCTGCGCCGTGCAGATGTTGCTGGTCGCCTTCTCCCGGCGGATGTGCTGTTCGCGGGTCTGCAGCGCGAGCCGGTAGGCGGGCGCGCCGTCGGCGTCCACGGACACCCCGACCAGCCGGCCCGGCATGCTGCGGGTGAGCTTCTCGCGGACCGCCAGGTAGCCCGCGTGCGGACCGCCGAAGGCCATCGGCACGCCGAATCGCTGCGTGGTGCCGACCGCGACGTCGGCGCCCAGCACGCCCGGCGCGCGCAGCACGGTGAGCGCGAGCAGGTCGGCGGCGACCGCCACCAGCGCGCCCTGGGCGTGTGCCGCCTCGATCACCGGGGTCAGGTCGCGGACCCGGCCGTCGGCGCCGGGGTACTGCAGCAACACGCCGAAGCAGCCGCCCTCGGGCAGCCCGTCGGTGGTGTCGGCGACCACGACCTCGATACCCAGCGCCCGGGCCCGGGTGCGCACCACCGCGATGGTCTGCGGCAGCGTGGCCGCGTCCACGACGAACACGTCGCTCTTGGCCCGGCCGGCCCGCCGGGCCAGGGTCATCGCCTCGGCGGCGGCGGTGGCCTCGTCGAGCAGCGAGGCACCGGCCACGTCCAGCCCGGTCAGGTCGGTGACCACGGTCTGGAAGTTGAGCAGCGCCTCCAACCGGCCCTGCGAGATCTCCGGCTGGTAGGGCGTGTAGGCGGTGTACCAGGCGGGGTTCTCCAGCACGTTGCGGGTGATCACCGGCGGAGTGAAGGTGCCGTGGTAGCCGAGCCCGATCATCGAGGTCAGCACGCTGTTGCGGGAGGCCAGCTCGCGCAGTTCGGCGAGCACCTCGGCCTCGGAACGCGCGGCGGGCAGTTCGAAGCCCTCCAGCGCGCGGATCGCGGCGGGCACCGCCGCGTCGGTCAGCTCGTCCAGGGATCCGTAGCCGATCGCGGCGAGCATCTTCGCCTGCTCGTCGGTGTCCGGACCGATGTGCCGGCCGGTGAACGGCGACGCGGCCTCCAGGCCGGTCAACGAGCCGGGACCGGAGGGGAGTACGGCGTGAGCACGCGTCGGGGCAGGGGTGCGCGGGGTCATCGCGAAAGGCCTCCTGGATCGCTCCTGGACGGACACGCGGGTCGCGCGTCCACCGGCCTCCCCCTCTGTCATCGGTACCTGAGAGCTTCACCGCGCCCGGAGCACCGGTCGAACCGGTTCCCGCGGGCGCGATTTGCACCGTCGGCGAGGACCCGACCCGACTCGGCGAGCCACGTACGGATCCTGCTTTCCAGAGTGCCCACGACCACGCGGTACGGGTGCCTGAGAGATTCCGGGGAGGAGTTGCTCCTTCGGCGCCTCGTGTGCACGACACGAGGACTCTCCCGCGCGAACGTAATGGGCGACCTCAACGGTATCAGCGTGACACCGGCCGCGGCCTGCGCACTAGGCGTAGGTCACAGTGGTGGTCGGGTAGCCCAGGGAGCGCATCATGCCCTGGAGCATGCCGGTGGTGTTCCGCTCCGCGCGCTCCACCAGTCCGGCGGTTTTCGCCGCGTCGTCGATCTTCTTGGTCGCGAGCACGTACAACTGTTGCTGATCGCCGGGATTGCCGGAGAAGAAGTCGCCCATGCGGTCGAACAGGCCCCGATCCTGGGCGATCACGTGGCTGTTCTTCTGGTCCAGCGCGGCGGGCGCGAGCCGCGCGTGCGGGAGCCTGATGGTCACGCTCTTGTCCTGCGGCGAGGTCCGGATCGCGTCCTGGCCGATCCCGCCGAATTCGACGAAACCGCCGACCTGGCCGACGCCGACGAACAGCGTGCGCTGGCCGCGCACGGCGTCCGGCAGGAACTTGGCGTCCTTTTCCAGGTCCACCACGACCTGGAAGGTGCCGCTGACCGCCTCGTAGCGGCTGAGGTCCTGCACCGCCTTGAGCATCACCGGCCCACTGTGGTCCTTGGTGGTCTCGCCGAACGGATTGAATTTGCCGGGTAACAGATTGACCAGGCCGACCAGCACCAGCGCCAGCACGATGAAGCCGACCAGCAGCGTGACCAGGAAGGCCGGCAGTCCGAGCCTGCGGCGAGCCGATCGAAAGGCACCCTGCCCTCGTATCGGCCGCTCTTTGACATCAGTCATGGTGGGGACACCCCCGAGGAGTCGTCTGCCCGGCGCCTGCCCCGGATCGACGCGGCTATCCCCGGTCGAGCGCGGGCAGCGGAATCGGTTCCCCCGGTCGCAGCGCCGGATCGGTGATCGCGAACGTGCGCACCCGACCCGGCCGCCCGCCCGGCACCTCGAAACGCACGGTGACCCGGCCGACGCCGCTGCCCTGGACCCAGCCGGGCCCGAACTCCTCGTGCAGCACGTCCTGGCCCGGCGACCAGGAGACCCGCTCCGGCTCGGCCGCCGCGGGCACTTCCGGGTCGCTCACCGGGTCCTCCTCGACCACTTCCCCGGGCCCGGGCCCGGCCGCGCCGAACAGGTCCTGCTGGGCGAAGTCGGCCAGGCCGCTCACCCCCACCCCGAGCAGCCGCACCCCGCCGGTGACGTCCACCTGGGCGGCCAGTCGGCGGATCGTCTCGCGCACCACGCCCGGATCGTCGGTGGGCCCGCGCAGCGTCTCCGAGCGGGTCAGCGTGCCGAAGTCGTAGCGGCGCAGCTTGAGCACGATCGTGCGCCCGGAGCGCCCGGCGGCGCGCAACCGCTCCACGCACCGGATCGAGAGCCGGTCCAACTCGCGGGTGATGCGCTCGCGGTCCACCAGGTCGGTGGCGAAGGTGTCCTCCACCGACACCGATTTGGCGTCCCGGTCGGCGACCACGGGGCGGGCGTCCAGTCCGGCGGCCAGCACGTGCAGGCCGTGTCCGTGCGCCTGGCCGAGCAGTCGTACCAGTTCGCTCTCGTCGACGGCGGCCAGGTCGGCCACGGTGTCCAGGCCGGCCCGACGCAGCACGTCGCCGGTGGCCGGCCCGACCCCGGGCAGCGCGCGCACCGGCAGCGGGTCCAGCATCGCCCGCTCGGTGCCGGGAGCCACCACGCACAGCCCGTCCGGCTTGTCCGCCTCGGACGCGATCTTGGCCAGCAGCTTGGAGGTGGCCGCGCCGACCGAGCAGGTCAGCCCGGTGGCCGCGTGGATGTCGGCGCGCAGGCGCACGGCGATCGCGGTGACCCGCTCGGTGTCCAGCGTGCCGCCGTGCGGGCCCGCCTCCAGGTCGACGAACGCCTCGTCCAGGCTGAGTGGCTCCACCAGCGGCGACAGCCGGTGCAGCAGCTCCATCACGGTGTCGCTGACCTGCCGGTAGAGCGCGAAGCGCGGGCTGAGGAAGGCGGCGTTGGGGCAGCGTCGGCGGGCCTCGCCGATCGACATCGCCGAGTGCACGCCGAACACCCGGGCCTGATAGGAGGCGGTGGCCACCACACCGCGTGCGCCGATGCCGCCGACGATCACCGCCTTGCCGGCCAGGCTGGGCTTGGCGACCTGCTCGACCGACGCGTAGAACGCGTCCATGTCGAGATGGAGGATGCCCGGCGCGTGTCTCACACCGGGCAATGATGACGTACGGGACCGACATCGGCCCGCGTCGGCTCGCTCGGGGCGCTCGCTCAGTCGCTCAGGGCGCGGCGGATCTCGTCGTTCCTCGGATCGTGTGCCCGCGGATCCGGTCGGAAGACGATCTGCCCGGTCGCCTTGATCGCGGCGAGCACCTCGCGTCCGGTGCCGTACACGGTGGGCCCGACGTGGCCCCACGTGAAGGACTCGTCCGGAACGCCGTACGCGGATATTCCGGCGGCCTTGCACAGCCCGAGCGCACGCCGCAGATGGAAGCTCTGCGTGACCACGATGACCCGGTCGATCCCGTAGACGCGCTTCGCGCGAATGCAGGATTCCCAGGTGGAGAATCCCGATTCGTCGGTCACGATCCGGTGTTGCGGTATTCCACGCTCCGCGAGGTAGCGCCGCATCACCCCGGTCTCGTCGTAGCGGTTGCCGCCGCCGTCGCCACTGACCAGGATCACCCGGGTCCGGCCGGTCCGGTACAACCCGAGTGCCACGTCCAGCCGGCGGGCCAGCAGATCGGACGGCCGGTCCCCGTGCACACCCGCGCCGAGCACCATCGTGACGTCCTGATACGGCACGTTCGCCGGCGTGCGCACCCGTCCCCCGGCGTACAGGTGCAGCCCCGTGATCGGGGCCAGGCCGGCCACGGTGAGCAGGACGGCGGCCTGGTAACCGCGTCGTTGGGCGCGCCGCGAACGCGGCAGGGTCGGCCGGCGAATGATCACGTCCATGGGGACGTCCTGCCCGGCGGACCGGTTCCCATCCGCCTCGGGCGCCTCGGACCCGCCTCAGACCGCCTTGTCGCGCCGCCTGCGCGCCAATTCGTCACCCGGATGGACCTGCGCGATCGACTCCCCGGAGCCGGTGTGCTCGCCCTGGAGCTGCGCGAGCGAGCCCTCGACCTCGCGCCACACCGCCCCCACGGCGATCCCGAAGACCCCCTGCCCGCCCTGCACCAGGTCGATCACCTCGTCGTACGACGTGCACTCGTACACGCTGGCGCCGTCGCTCATCAGCGTCATCCCGGCCAGGTCGCCGATGCCGCGACCGCGCAGGTGGGCCACCGCGATCCGGATGTTCTGCAGCGAGACGCCGGTGTCCAGGAGCCGCTTGACGATCTTGAGCACCAGGATGTCGCGGAAGCCGTACAGGCGTTGGGTGCCCGAGCCGTGAGCCGGGCGGACGGTGGGCTCGACCAGACCGGTGCGCGCCCAGTAGTCGAGTTGGCGGTAGGTGATGCCGGCCGCCGCGCAGGCCGTCGGGCCTCGATAGCCGAC
Organism: Embleya sp. NPDC059213; assembly: GCF_042754445.1. Lineage (NCBI taxonomy): Bacteria > Bacillati > Actinomycetota > Actinomycetes > Kitasatosporales > Streptomycetaceae > Embleya > Embleya sp. NPDC059213. Next base: position 93,828 of record NZ_JBHZAV010000003.1, on the reverse strand, counting down.
ATCCTCCGACGGGGTGCCGGCGGGCGGGACATCCTGCCGCCGGGGGCCCGCACCGGGGTCGGTCGCCGGCAGAGGACGTGCCGTGCGGGCGCGTTCCGCCGCCGTGATGTCGCCGGTGCTGCTCACGCCGACCTCCCTTTCGTCTCCCCGCGCCCGGGTACGGCGCGGAGAGTCTCTTCAGTCCCGGGCCGCAGGCGGCGAGGTGCAACGCGCAGGGGTCATCCCGGAACTGTCGTTTTCGACGGTAGGCAGTCACCAACAGCGCGTCAACGACCGCGCCGTTCGGCACGCCGAGTGACGCTCCTCGCACGAGTGGTTTGAAGCCGCGTTCCACGGGTAGATCTGGCCACTTTGCGGCCGATCGAAACGGATCACTAACCGAACGGGTCGGATCGACCTCGTCCGTCGGCGCGTCGTGGTCCGCGGCGCGGCGGCCGGCGGGCGACCCGCGGCGCGTCCGAACGCAAAGAACCGCCGACCATGCCCCTCGCCGGGACGGCGGGCGAGACGGTCGGCGGCTTCGGACGCGCACCGGGCCCGGGCGGGCCGGCTATTGGCTCGTGGTGCCGAAGTCCTCGGGCGAGATGTCGTTCAGGAATTCCCTGAACTTCTCGATCTCGTCCTCCTGCTCGTTGGGGATCACGATGCCCGCCTCGTCCAGGACCGCGTCGCTGCCGACGATCGACGTCCCGGTCCGCAGCGCGAGCGCGATCGCGTCCGACGGGCGCGCGCTGACCTCCACGCCGCCGGAGAAGACCAGCTCGGCGTAGAACACGCCCTCGCGCAGGTCGGTGATCCGGATCTGGGTCAATTCCTGTCCCAACGCCTCCAGCACGTCCCGGAAGAGATCGTGCGTCAGAGGACGCGCGGGTACCACGCCCTGTTGGGCGAACGCGATGGCTGTCGCCTCTACCGGGCCGATCCAGATGGGGAGATAACGATCGCCCCCCGTCTCCCGTAGGAGCACGATCGGCTGGTTAGAGGGCATCTCCACCCGGACGCCCACAACCTCTAGCTCGTTCACATCGCCACACTAGCGCGCCCGACTGTCGGTCACCGATCCCCGGGGGCCGAATAGGTCGGGGATTCGTCGTTTTTTCTTCGTGACGCGGCGTGCCCGCCCCCGGTGCGCCGGGCGGGCGAAATCACTCACGGCCGCGCGCCGGGTCGTTCAGCGGCCCAGCCGGGGCGCGAGCGCGGTGGTGACCAGGACGGTGTGCAGCCGCGAGGTGAGCGCGAGCAGGTCGCGCACGGTCTCCTCGGCGCCCGCCTTGGCCCGCGCGCCCCGGCGGTGCAGCAGCGGCGCGACGATCTGTTCGACCAGCGCGGCCTCGCGGTCCGCGGCGGCCTTGGTCTGGCGCAGGTGTCGCGGTTCGACGCCGTAGCGGCCCAGCGCGGCCACCAACCGGGCCACCACCAGCGCGTCGCCGTCGTAGACCACCGCGTGCTCGCCGTCGGTGTCGCCGGGGCGCGGACGGTGCGGCTGGATCAGGCCGAACTCCTCCAGCCGCGCCAGGTCCACGTCCTGGATGCCGGCTGCGGCGATCAGGCCCGGCCGGTCGAGCAGCACCATGGTGGCGTCCCGGCCGGCCGAACCCGGATCGCCGTCGGCGTCCTCGGATCGCTCGGATTCGGCCGGGGTCGGGCCGGCCGGTTCGAGACCGCGATCCATCGCGTCGAGCTGATCCTTGATCACCCGAAGCGGCAGATAGCGGTCGCGCTGCACGCGCAGCACATAACGCAGTCGTTCGATGTCGGCGGCGCCGAACTTGCGATAGCCCGAAGGGCTCCGCTGCGGCTCGATGAGCCCTTCCGCCTCGAGGAACCGGATCTTGGAGATGCTGATGTCCGGAAACTCGGGACGCAGCAGGGTCAACACCCCGCCGATGCTCAAGGAGACCGATCCGGCCGCCGCCGGACTCACCCGATCTGCCCTTGCCGACTGGGGAAGAAGACCAGTCGGTACTTACCGATCTGTACCTCGTCGCCCGGCGTCAGCGGGACCTCGTCGATCCGCTCGCGCCCCACGTAGGTGCCGTTCAGGCTGCCCACGTCGGCGACCGCGAAGCCGCCGGCGGTGCGGCGGAACTCGGCGTGCTTGCGCGAGACCGTCACGTCGTCGAGGAAGATGTCGCTCTGCGGATGCCGGCCGGCCGTGGTGCGGTCCGAGTCGAGCAGGAAGCGACTGCCCGAGTTGGGCCCGCGGCGGACCACGAGCAGCGCGGTGCCCGGCGGCAGCGCGTCCACCGCGGCCTGCGCCTCGGGAGTGAGGATCTCGCGGGGCGCGGGTTCCGCGTCCAGCGCCTCGATACCGCTGATCGAGATGGTCGAGGTCTGCTCGGACGCGCGCTCGGCACCCGCACCCAGGCGCGAGCCGCAGTTGGAGCAGAACCGGCCACCGGGCGGATTGTGATGCCCGCACGTGCTGCACACCACCACGTCGGCCTCCTGACCCGTTCCGGTCGAACCTCGACCTTCGGTCGAGAGTTGCCCGAAACTTATGCGCGCCGTGTGTTCGTGGTCAACAGCGACATGCCCGGCGGTCGCGTCGGACTCGCCGAGCTGCGGAGCGGGTGCGGGAGGGGAGCCGGCGGACGCCCCGTACGGGGTGCCCGGCGGCATGGTCGGCGGGGCGGCCGGCGGGTTGCCGGACCTCCCCGCATCGGCAGCCGGCGCGTCGCCGGAGCGACGGGAACGACCGAACAATTTCGCGAACAACTTCACGGGCGAACCTCCCCGAGAGAACCTGGCCCGCCCGTGGGGCAGGAGGAGTGGGTCGTGGTGATGGACTGCCTACCGCTTCGCCGGGCCGTCAGGAGCCCAGGCTGTTCTGATAGGCGGCCGCGTCCAAGAGCGCGGCCGGTGCGGCGGGGTCGTCGAGGCGTACCTCGAACAGCCAACCGTCGCCGTAGGGATCGGAGTTGACCAGCTCCGGTGCACCGTCGAGCGCGTCGTTGACGGTGGTCACGACGCCGTCGAGCGGTGCGAAGAGGTCGCTGACACTCTTGGTCGATTCCAATTCGCCACAGGGCTCTTCGGCCACGACGCGGGTGCCGACCGGCGGCAGCGTGACGTGGGCGATGTCGCCGAGCGCGTCCTGCGCGAATTCGGTGATACCGATCCGCACCGTCCCGGAGATCTCTTCCATGACGCGCACCCATTCGTGCTCCGTCGTGTACGCGAGATCTGCGGGGTACATGCGGACAGCCTGCCCTTCTTGCCTGACGAGTGGTGCACCGACGGCGACCGGCGGACTGATTCTGTCAGGTGTACTCACCCGTTACCGGCGCCCGGTGCCGAGCGAGCGTAACCAGGCTTGTTCGCGGGCCGCAAGGCGTCGATCAGCACCTCCTGCGACGGTGTGACAATGGCGCCGGCCTGCTTCTTCTCCAGGGTCTTCACGACGCCCCCGGGGATGTTCAGCGCGGGCTGGAGATCCTGCGGATTGCCGATCACCTTGAACACGTACGGCGGCAGTACCTTGGTGCCGTCGATCTCGATGTCGCCGGGCGGGGTGCCGTTGAACCAGGTGCCCGCCACCACGCGCACGTCGTTGATCTGGATCACCTCGGCGCCCGCCGCGCGCAGCTCCTGGAGCGTGTCCAGCAGCACGTCGCCGCTGACCGTGCGCTGCGGGTCGGTGATGGTCAGCGTGATACCGGGCCCGGTGGCCTTGACGGTGCCCGCCAGCACGCCCAGGGCGTCCGCCTTGGCCGCGTTCTGCTCGCGCGCCTCCTGGACCCGGTCGTTGCTGTTCTGGAGTTGGGTGCGGCTGTTCTCCAGACGGTGCTTCTCGTCCTCCAACCGCCGGGTGCGCTCGCCGAGTTCGTCCAGCACCCGGACCAGGTCCTCCTGCCGCGCGCCGCGCAGCGGGTCCGACTCGGTGTTGGAACGCACCTGGATGGCCAGCCCCGCGCCGAGCGCGAACAGCAGCACCGCGCCCACGAGTTGCGCCCGGCTCACCCGCGGCGGCCAGAACGCGTCGAGCAGCCTGCGCCGACCCGGTTGATCGTCCACCGGGTCGTGCGCGTGCGGCTCGGAAACCGCGTTCGAATCCGTTTCCGGCTCGGGCGTGTCGCGCGCCGCCGCATGCGCTCCCGTGTGCGAGGGCGCATGCGGGTCGCGCGGATCATGCGGACCGGGCGCCGCGTGCGGCCGGTTCACTCCGGCGGACGACGCGGGCACCAGCGGCGGTATCGGCACGCGCGGCGCCCGCGGGTCCGGCTGCGGCCGGACCGGCCGCGGTGTAGGCGGTGGAGTCTGTCGCAGCTCGTGCGCCGACTCGCGCACCGGCGCGGTGATCGGCGGGATCTCCGAGGTCACCTCGGCGGCCTGCTCGCGGATGCGTTCCCGGATGTGCCGGCCCTCGTGGTAGAGGTCGACCGGGCGCCGGGTCTCGACCGTGGGCTTGCGCGTGGACGGCGCCTCGGGCTCCGCCGCGGGCCCGGGTCCGGGTTCGGGTTCCGGCACCGGCTCGGGTTCCGGCTCGGGCTCGCGTTCGGGCTCCTCGGCGGTGCGCGGAATCCCCAGCTCGCGGGGGTCCTCGTCGTGGCGGGCGTGCCGCCCGCGCGTCTCGTCCGTTTCGTCGGCCATGTGTGACTCCCCGTCAGGCCCGGAAGACGTGTCGGCGGATGGCCGCCGCGTTGGAGAAGATCCGGATGCCGAGCACGACCACCACGCCGGTGGACAACTGCGCGCCGACGCCCAGTTTGTCGCCGAGGAAGACGATCAGCGCGGCGACGACCACGTTCGACAGGAACGAGACCACGAAGACCTTGTCGTCGAAGATGCCGTCGAGCAGGGCGCGCAGGCCGCCGAAGACCGCGTCCAGCGCGGCCACCACCGCGATCGGCAGGTACGGCTCCAGCTCGTGCGGGATCACGGGTCGGGCGAGATACCCGACCACGACCCCGAGGACCAGGCCGAGGACGGCGATCACGGTTTACCCTTTCGTTCGGTCGGCTTGTGCGACGCTGTCGATGAGGCGGCCGGCGGGGCCGAGGCGCTCGGCGACCCGCCGCGACCCGTGGGTGTGGCGGGCGGGGTGCCGGGGGTCGGCTGCGCCGGCGTGCTCGGCGGCGGACTCCCGGGCGCGGCGCCCGGCACCCCCGCGTAGCGCAGCGAAGTGCCCAGCGCGGCGGGCAGCTTCATCTTCTTCTGCGCGCTGATGTTGATCCGGATCCCGTAGTCGTCTTCGAGCCGACGCAGCGCGCGCCCGTCCGCACCGACCATGAACTCGACCTGCATCGGCTTGGCGTTGCCGATCGCCAGGATCGTATAGGGCGGCGCCAGCGGCCGGTTGTCGACCAGGATCGAAGCGCCCGCGGCGCGGATCGCGGACAGCGCGGTCAGCCGCTGGTTGTTGATCGAGATGGCCTCGGCGCCGGCCTTCCACAGGCCGTTGACCAGTCGCTGGAGGTCGCGGTCCAGGATCCGGCCGTTCGCAGCCGCCTCGGCCTGGCGCGGATCGCTCGAGCCGTCCGAATTGTCCGACCCCTTGGCGTCGTCCGCGATCACCTTCAGGCCCGGTCCCTCGACCGGGTCGGATCCGGTGAGCAGCGCGAGCAGTTGTACCCGGTCCTTGGCGGCCTTGGGCAGCGAGACCTCCTGGATCGCGTCGACCTCGTCGCGCAACCGCTCGACGGTGGCCGTGAGCGTATCCACCTCGGTCTCGTCGGTGTGGATCCGGTCCACCAGTTGATGGCGCTCGCGCTCGGCCTGCGGAGCGGCCGCGTGCACCTTCATCGCGGCCACCATCAGGATCATCGCGATCAGCGCGACGCCGACCACGGCCAGCACGCGGGCCAGCGGGCCCTTGTTCATCCCCGTGTCGCCGCGCACCGCACGGCGCGCGGTGGCCTCCGCGTAGCCCGCGTCGAGGCTGTTCGTCATCATGTCCACGAGCAGGGACATCGAGGCGTCCGGTCGCCTGTACCGGCTCGTGCCTGGTGTCTCCCGCGATGACATGCGCCCCATCGTTCCATGCCCGACGGAGTGCTCGATGCAGGGTCCGACACCGGTTCCGGCCGCGGATCACGGCAGGCGATCCACGGCCGGAGAAGACCCTACAAGACCGTTACCGGGCCCGCTCGGGCCCGGCTGCCCGAAGGCCCGCGGTCAGTCGCCCGCGTGCTCCACGACCCGGCTCCACTCGTCGAGGAGTTCGTCCGCGGCGTCGTCGTCCGGGCCCTCGGCCCACACGTGGGTGACCGCCTCGGCCGGGTCCGGCAACACCAGCGCCCACCGGCCGTCGGCCTCCACGACCCGGACGCCGTCGGTGGTGTCGATCTCCCGTTCGCCCGCCGCCTCGACGACCCGGCGCATGACCATGCCCTTGGCCGCCCACGGGGTCGGCACGTCCCGCCGGCGCACGTGCGCACGTGGGATCCGCGCGTCGATCTGGCTCAGCGTGAGTTGGGTTCGGGCGACCAGGCCGATCAGCCGGACGAACGCGGCCGTGCCGTCGAAGACGGTGCTGAACTCGGGGATCACGAAGCCGCCGCGGCCGTCGCCGCCGAAGATGGTGTCGTCGGCCATGGCCACCCGCGCGAGGTCGTCCGGCGACGTGGTGGTCCACTGCACCTGGACCCCGTGATAGGCGGCGACCTGCTCGGCGATCCGGGTCGTGGTCACCGGCAGCGCGATCTTCCCGCCGCCGCGCTCGGCCGCGACGCAGTCCAGCAGTACCAGCAGCGCGCGGTGGTCGTCGATGATCCGGCCCCGCTCGTCCACCAGCGACATGCGCTCGCCGACCGGGTCGAAGCGCACGCCGAAACCGGACTTGGAGGAGGCCACGATCTCGCCCAGCCGGGTGAGCCCGTCCTGCCGTTCGTCCGCGGTCTCGGTGGGCCGGGCGTCGTCCAGGCCGGAGTTGACGGTGAGCGCGTCGATGCCCAGCCGGCCCAGGATGCTGGGCAGCAGCAGGGCGGCGTTGCCGTGCGCGGCGTCCACCACCACCTTGAGCCCGGACTCGGGCACGCCGGTGATGTCCAGCGCCTTCAGCAGCGACCCCGAATAACTGTCGAACGGTCGTGCGGGGAAGGTCAGTTCGCCGATCTCGCCGGGGAACGCGCGGCGATACTCCTGGCGCGAGAAGACCCGGTCGAGCTTGCGCTGCGCGGCCTGGGACAGGTCCGCTCCGCGCTCGTCGAAGAACATGATGTCCACCGAGTCCGGCACCCCGGGCGTGGTGCGGATCATGATCCCGCCGGCCGAGCCGCGGGCGGTTTCCTGACGCGCCACCGGCATCGGCACGTTCTCCAGGTCTCGCACGTTGATCGCGGACGTCTGGAGCGCGGAGATGACCGCCCGCTTGAGCGCCCGGGCGCCGCGCGAGTGGTCGCGCGCGGTGGTGACGGTGGCGCCCTTCTTGAGCGTGGTGGCGTACGCGCCGGCCAGGCGCACGGCCAGTTCCGGGGTGATCTCGACGTTGAGGATGCCGGAGACCCCGCGCGGGCCGAACAGGTACTTCTGCCCGCGCGACTCCCAGATCACCGACGTGTTGACGACCGCGCCGGCCTCGATCGTCTTGAACGGGTAGATCCGCACGTCCCCGGCGACCAGGGACTCCTCCTCGATCAGGCACTCGTCGCCGACCACCGCGCCCTCTTCGATCCGGGCGGCGCGCATGACGTCGGTGTTCTTGCCGATCACGCAGCCGCGCAGATTGGTCTGCGGGCCGACGTAGACGTTGTCGTGCACGACCGCCTTGTGCAGGAAGGCGCCGCGCTTGACCACCACGTTGGAGCCGAGCACGGTGTGCTCGCGGATCTCCACGCCGCCCTCGACCTTGGCGTAGTCGCCGATGTACAGCGGGCCCTTGAGGACCGCGTCCCGGTCCACCTCGGCGCCCTCGGCCACCCATACGCCCGGGGAGAGCTCGAAGCCGTCGATGTCCACGTCGACCTTGCCGGTGAGCACGTCGGCCTGGGCCTTGAGGTAGCTCTCGTGCGTGCCCACGTCCTCCCAATAGCCCTCGGCGACATAGCCGTAGATCGGCTTGCCCTCCTTGAGCAGCTTGGGGAACACGTCGCCCGACCAGTCCACCGACACGCCCGCGGCGACGTAGTCGAAGACCTCGGGTTCCATCACGTAGATGCCGGTGTTGACGGTGTCCGAGAAGACCTGGCCCCAGGTCGGCTTCTCCAGGAACCGATCCACCCGGCCCTCGTCGTCGATGATCGTGATGCCGAATTCGAGAGGGTCGGGCACCCGGGTCAGGCATACGGTGACCATCGCGCCCTTGGCCCGGTGGTACTCCACGAGGGCGGTGAGGTCGAAGTCGGTGAGCGCGTCGCCGGAGATGACCAGGAACGTGTCGTCCTTGAGCGCCTCCTCGGCGTTCTTGACGCTGCCCGCGGTGCCGAGCGGGGTTTCCTCGTTCGCGTACGTCAGGGTCATGCCGAGTTCTTCGCCGTCGCCGAAGTAGTTGCGAACCAGCGACGCGAGGAACTGGACGGTGACCACGGTCTCGGAAAGCCCGTGCCGCTTCAGGAGCCGTAGCACGTGCTCCATGATCGGCCGGTTCACCACCGGCAGAAGCGGCTTGGGCATGCTGGAGGTCATCGGGCGCAGGCGGGTGCCCTCGCCTCCGGCCATGACGACGGCCTTCATCGGTCTCGTCCTCCTATCGCGTCACACCACCCGCACCCACGGCTGAACTGCCGGGGCCGGGTGGCGTGCCTTCTGTACGTGGTGATCGCCCGGGTCTCCGGCGATCCCTGCGCTTACCCGGCGGTCGCCCTGCGACTCGCCTTGTCCGCGGCCACGAGGCGCTTGGCCTGGGCTGCGTAGAGGACTCCTGCCCACCAGTACAGAGCGGTACCCCACCAGGCGAACGCCCATCCGAAGATGGCGGCGAGAGTTGCGACACGTCCGGTGCCGTCACTGAGCAGCAGTAGCGGAAACGCGTACATCAGATTGAAGGTGGCGGCCTTGCCGACGAAGCTGACCGAGAGCGCGCCGTAGCGGTGTCGGCGCAGGATCAACAACACCACGCCCATGAACAGCTCGCGGCCCAGGATGATCGCGGTCAGCCAGATCGGCAGGATCTCGCGCCAGGTCAGGCCGACCAGGGTGGCCAGGATGTAGAGCCGGTCGGCGGCCGGGTCCAGGATCGCGCCGACCTTGCTGACCTGGTTCCACCGGCGGGCCAGTTTGCCGTCGAGGTAGTCGCTGATCCCGCTGAGCATGAGCAGCGCGAGCGCCCACAGGTCGTGCTTGGGGCCGCCGAACTCGGGCGCCAGGATGAGCCACAGGAAGACCGGGACGCCCAGTAGGCGGGCGAAGCTCAGTGCGTTGGGGATGGTCAGGACCCGGTCGCTGGGAGCGTCCACGCCGCCCTCCCGGGGGTGCGGCGGTGCCGCGTCCACGTGGGCCTCCACGGGACCTCTGCTTTCTGCCGGTGGGCCTGCTCGTTCTGGGTCCAGCTCGTTCGGTATGCGGTATCCAGCCTAGTGACGCGCGGATCCGCTGCTCACCGGGTCCGGATCCGCGGCGACGGGCGGGGGGATCGGCTCGGCGAGGGTGGGCAGCGGGGTGCGGTCGCGCAGGATGCGCCAGGTCAGGATCAGGGTGAGGGCGATGCCCGCGAAGAGGTAGCCGTTGCCGAGCAGGAACTCGATCGGTGTCCAGGTGCGTTCCCGGTCGTCGTCCCGGGGGGCGAGCCAGATCAGGCCCCAGGGTTGCAGGGTCCGCGAGCCGTCCCAGTTCCCGAACAGATCCAGCCGCATCGGCCAGGCGGCGAAGAACACGAAGAAGGTACCGGTCAGCCACCACCACAGCGGCCGGGCGCGGGTCCGCGCGGTGTGCGCGAGCAGGACGAACGCGGGCACCACCCAGACCCAGTGGTGCGACCACGAGATGGGCGACACGAACAGCGACAGCCCACCGGTGATCACCACGCCGACCAGTTCGTCCCCGCGCAACGAGGCACGTGCCGCGGCCACCAGGCCGAGTACGCAGAGCAGGACGCAGAGCAGGAACCACAGCGCCGAGGCCGCCCCGCCGTCGCCGAGCATTCGGGTGAACATGCCTTGTACGGACTGGTTGTTGAGGGTGCCCACGCTGAGTTTGCTGTTGACCTTGCCGCTGATCGACACGAGGTGTGCCCAGTAGTAGACGGACGCGGACGGTGCGGCGACCAGGCCCACCACGATGGTGGCCAGGAACGCGCCGCCGGCCACCGCGGCGGCGCGGAACCTGCGGGTGATCAGCAGGTAGACGATGAAGATCGCGGGCGTGAGCTTGAGTCCGGCCGCGATGCCGACCCCGATGCCCTTGTATCGGCGGCTGTCCGGGAGCCCGAGGTCGAGCACGATCAACGCCAGGAGCAGCAGGTTGACCTGCCCCCAGACGAGCGTCCACTCGACCGGCTCCAGCCACAACACCACGGCGAAGGTGGCGGCGCTGACCCCGAACCGACCCGCTCCGCGGCGGTAGCCGAGCATCCCCCACGCGGACCAGACCACCGCGAACAGGGACAACAGGTTCACGATCGCCATGAACCACTTGAGTCCGGCGAAGCCCAGCGGCAGCAGGACGTAGAAGAGCAGTCCGGAGATCGGCGGATAGATGAACGGCAGCTTGTTGGTCCAAGAGCCGTAGTTCTCGGTGTAGATGTCGTCGCCGTGGCGGAACTCGTGTGCGGCGTCGTGGTAGACGCTCAGGTCGAGCATGTGCCACATGTCGCGGCGGCCGAGGTAGGTCCACAACACCCACAGGCCGAGCGACAGCACCATCAGCAGGCCGCCGATCAGGGCGACGCGACCGGGCCGACGGGCTTCCCGGCTGCGCTCTTGCCCGAACGGGACGCGGGGCGCGAGCGTCAGGAGCTCGCGGCAGGAGGTCACGAGCACGTGGGGGAAGGACATGTCGGTCGGGGACTCCACAACTGCACGGTTCAATGGGCGCCTGGCCGGGGTGGCGCCGGGTCAGGATATCCACACGGTGGATCGGCCCCGCCCGGTGCCTGGTTGCGGGAACCGGCGAATGCTCCCGGACGCGGCCCGGACCCCGGCCGGAGCCGGGGTGGTGCGGCCCGGGGCCGTTCGGCCCTGCGGTTCCGGCGGATCGAGCGTAACGGCTTCGGTGGTGCGACTCGCCCATTTTCGTCGGCTCGCCGGCGCTCCCACCACGATCGTGATCGGCGCGGGGAGCCCGGCTGGAGTGTACGCGTCGGCGAGCACCCGATGACGAGGGCCGGCCACACCGGGCCGGGCGGGGCAACCGGTGGGTGAAGCGGATCGCACGTCCACGATCGTGCGCCCGCCGGCCCGGCGGACCCGTGGGTCGCCGAGCCGGCACAGGTCGCCGGTCGGGTCGGCGCGAGCGCGAGGCGAGCGGCGACCGATGTCGCGATCAGGACCGCGGCCGGTGCCGGGAGACGTCCGGGCGAACGCCGGGTGCGCCGTGACGTCTTGGGCATGGACCTGATCGCGCCATCGGACGCGCCCGATTGCTCCGCACTACTTCATGTGCGTCATATCGTTGTGCTTTTCCGATGATTACCGGGTGTTGGTGCGGTTCGGCCGTCTACGCCCGCTTCTCCCCCGGCTTCGCCTCCTGCTTGTCCTCCTGTGCGCGGGCCCGCGACCGACCCACCTCGGCGTAGAAGCGGAGTACGTCGAGGTCGTCCACCGAGCCGGGGTTGACCGCGTCCTCCAGGCGACGGCCCTGGAGCAGCTTCTTGACCGGGATCTCGATGCGCTTGCCGGTGAGGGTGTGCGGCACGCCGGGCGCGGCGATGATCTCGTCCGGTACGTGTCGCGGCGAGACCTCCTCGCGGATCACCGTGCGGATCCGGTTCCGCAGTGTGTCGTCGAGCGTGTGTCCGGGCGCGGTGACCACGAACAGCGGCATCCAGTAGCCGCCGTCGGGCAGTTCCAGGCCCACCACGAGCGACTCGCGCACCTCGGGCAGGCGTTCGACCGCCTCGTAGATGTCGCTGGAGCCCATCCGCACGCCCTGCCGGTTCAGCGTCGAGTCGGAGCGGCCGTGCACGACGATCGTGCCGCGCTCGGTGAGCGTGATCCAGTCGCCGTGTCGCCACACGCCCGGGTAGGTGTCGAAGTAGCTGGCCCGGTAGCGCTCGTCGTTCGGGTCGTTCCAGAAGTACACCGGCATCGAGGGCATCGGTTGGGTGAGCACCAGCTCGCCCACCTCCTCGACCACCGGCCGGCCGTCCTCGTCCCACGCCTCGACCGCGCAGCCCAGCGCGCGGCACTGGATCTCGCCCAGGTACACCGGCAGGTCGGGGCTGCCGCCGACGAAGGCGCTGCACACGTCGGTGCCGCCGCTGACCGAGGCCAGCCACATGTCCGTGTCCACCGCCTCGTAGATCCAGCGGAAGCCGTCCGGCGGGAGCGGCGAACCGGTGGTGCCGATGCCGCGCAGCCGGCTCAGGTCGTGCGTGAGGCGCGGGGTCAGTTCCTTCTTGCGGCAGGCCATCACGTACGCGGCGGAGGTGCCGAACCAGGTCACCTCGGCCCGCTCGACCACGGTCCACTGCGCCTCGGGGCCGGGGTAGCCGGGGCTGCCGTCGTAGAGCACGATCGTGCTGCCCGCGAGCAGGCCGCCGACCAGCATGTTCCACATCATCCAGCCGGTGGAGGTGTACCAGAAGAAGCGGTCGCCCGGGCCCAGGTCGAGCTGGAACGCGGCCTGCTTGAGGTGTTCGAGCACGATGCCGCCGTGGCCCTGGACGATCGCCTTGGGCAGGCCGGTGGTGCCGGAGGAGTACAGGATCCACAGCGGGTGCTCGAAGCCGACCTGCTCGAAGTCGAGGTCGGCGGCGGACACGTCCCGGCCGATCGCCTCGGCCCAGGTCAGCACGTCGGCCGGGGCCGGCTCGTCGAGCAGCGGCACATGCAACACGTGTCGCACGGTCGGCAGACCGGCGCGCAGATCGGCGACCACGTCGGCGCGGCGGACCTCCTTGCCGCCGTAGCGGTAGCCGTCCACCGCGATCAGCACGACCGGCTCGATCTGCTGGAACCGGTCGAGCACGCTGCGGGCCCCGAAGTCGGGGGCGCAGGCCGACCAGACCGCGCCGATGCACGCGCACGCGAGCAGCCCGATCACCGCGTGCGGGGTGTTGGGCACGTAGGCCGCCACCCGGTCGCCCGGTCGCACGCCCAGCTCGCGCAGGGTGGCCGCGCAGGAGGCGACCTGACGGCGCAGCTCGGCCCAGGAGATCTCGCGGGGGAGCAGTTCCTCGTCCAGGTGGACGATCGCGGCCCGCTCGGGGTCGCCGTCCTCGACGTGCCGCAGCACCTGCTGCGCGTAGTTGAGGCGGGCGTCGGGGAACCAGCGGGCGCCGGGCATGCTCCGATCGGCCAGCACCACCTCCCGGTCGCCCAGGTCCAGCTCGAACCAGTCGCACAGCGAGGCCCAGAACGCCTCGGGCTCGGTGGTCGACCAGGCCCACAGTTGTGCGTAGTCCTCGGCCCGGACGCCGCGTTCGGCGCCGAGCCACTCGCGATACCGGGTGACCGCTGCGGCGGCGACCCGTTCGGCCGAGGGCTGCCACAGCAGCTCGGCCTGCTCGCTCGATTCCGTCATGTCGTAAGTCCCCTCCGCGCGATGTGCCCCCCGACCCTGCCATCTCCCGCCCCGGCGCGCATCCCCCGGGCGGGTCGCGAAAGGATCTTCGTGGCCACTCTGGACGCGCCGCGCCGGACGCGGGATGTTACCGACGGGAAACAAGTCTGGCAGAGGAGGCCCCGCATGCCCGGCACGCACGGCATCGGCACCGACCGCGAGCGCGTCGCGGAGCGGCTGCTTGCCGCGTCACACGCGCACGCTTTCGACCCGATCACCGACATCGACTGGGACGCGCCGCTGGTCGACGGCGCGTTCTTCCTGCCCGCGCACCGGGTCAGCCTGTACGGCACGCCGATCTGGGAGCGGATGAGCGAGCGGCAGCGCATCGACCTGTCCCGGCACGAGGTGGCCTCGATGGCCAGTGTCGGCATCTGGTTCGAGGTGGTGCTGATGCAGTTGCTCATCCGGCACGTCTACGACCGTCCGCTGACCTCGCGACACGTGCAGTACGCGTTCATGGAGATCGCCGAGGAGTGCCGGCACTCGACCATGTTCGGCCGGTTGATCGAGAAATTGGACTGCCCCGAGTACGGGCCCGGCCCGTACGCGCACGCGGCCGCGCGGGCGATGAAGACGTTCGGTTCGGGCGTGCAGGCGTTCGCGATGGCGTTGATCGCGGAAGAGGTGCTGGACACGATGCAGCGCGAGATGACGGCCGACGAGTCGCTCCAGCCGATCACCCGGCAGACCGCGCGCATCCACGTGATCGAGGAGGCCCGGCACGTGCGCTACGCCCGTGACGAGGTGGCCCGGGGCGCGCCGCACATGTCCGGGGCCGAGCGGGCGATCACCCGCCTCGCGCTGGCCCGGGCCGCGCACATCATCGCCACCCGTCTGGTGCATCCGGGGGTATACGCGGCGGTGGGCCTGGACCCGGCTGCGGCGCAGCGGGCGGCGCGGGCGAATCCGTATCGGCTGGACGCCCTGGGCCACTGGTCGCGGCGGCTGATCGCGTTCTACGACGAGCACGGTCTGCTCGGCGGGCCGGGGCAACGGCTGTGGCGGGCCTCGGGACTGATGGGGCGTCGGATATAGCGGCCGAGTGCGCATCCGCCGCGCGGATGTGACCGTAAATACCCCGGTCGGGTTGGCGCCCGGAACTGACGATCCGTCAGACTGTGGTCCGTACACACATCGGACGAGACGGCCAGACGAGTTGGAGGGCCCCGTGACGAAGGACCACAAGCCCGTGGTCCCCGGTTGGTTCACCACGTCCGGGGAGGACTTCTCCCTCCTCGGCACCCGGTGTACCGCCTGTGGGACCGTGTTCTTCCCGCGCCAGGAGACGTTCTGCAGCAACCCGGCGTGCGCCGGCACCGAGTTCGCCGAGGTGCCGCTGTCCCGGCGCGGCACGGTCTGGTCCTACACCAACGCCGGCTACCGCCCGCCGGCCCCGTTCGTATCCGACCCGGACACCGAGTGGCAGCCGTTCACCATCGTCGCGGTGCGCCTGGAGGCCGAGGGCCTGATCGTGCTCGGCCAGGGCGCGCCCGGGGTCGGCGTGGACGACCTGAAGGTGGGCGTCGAGGTCGAGATCGTGCCCGGCGTGCTGTACGAGAACGACGAGCACGTCTACACGACGTGGAACGTGCGGCCCGTGGAGGTCAAGGCATGAGCACCGACCGCGAGATCGTCGTCCTGGGCGCGGGCATGCACCCGTGGGGCAAGTGGGGCCGCAACTTCGTCGAGTACGGCGTCAAGGCCGCCCAGGACGCGCTGAAGGACGCCGGGCTGGCCTGGCAGGACATCCAGTTCGTGGCCGGCGCGGACACCATCCGCAACGGCTACCCGGGCTTCGTCGCGGGCGCCACCTTCGCCCAGGCGCTCGGCTGGACCGGCGCGCGCATCTCCAGTTCCTACGCGGCCTGCGCGTCCGGCTCGCACGCGATCGCGAGCGCCCGCGCGCAGATCCTCGCGGGCCTGTGCGACGTCGCGCTCGTGGTCGGCGCGGACGCGGCCCCCAAGGGCTTCTTCGCGCCGGTCGGCGGCGACCGCCCGGACGACCCGGACTGGGTGCGCTTCCACGTGCTCGGCGCCACCAACCCGGCCTACTTCGGGATGTACGCGCGGCGCCGGATCGACCTGTACGGCGCCTCGGTCGAGGACTTCGCCCGGGTCAAGGTCAAGAACGCGCGCAACGGGCTGGCCAACCCGAACGCGCGCTACCGCAAGGCGTTCACCCTGGAGGACGTCGCGGCCTCGCCGATCGTGTGCGACCCGCTGCGGCTGATGGACATCTGCGCCACCTCCGACGGCGCGGCTGCGGTGGTGTTGTGCAGCAAGGAGTTCGCCGCCCGGCACACCACGTCCCCGGTGCGGATCTCGGCGGTCTCCACGGTCACCCCGACCTTCCCGAGCGCGCTGATCGAGCTGCCCGACATCGCCACCGACTCCTCGGTGGCGGTCGCGCCGAACGAGTTGTCCTTCCGGGCGTCGCTGGCCCACGCGGCCTATCAGGAGGCGGGCATCGGCCCGGAGGACCTGAGCCTGGCCGAGGTCTACGACCTGTCCACCGCGCTGGAACTGGACTGGATCGAGGACCTGGGCATCTGCGCGCGCGGCGAGGCGGAGAAGCTGCTGCGCGACGGCGCGACCGAGATCACCGGCCGCATCCCGGTCAACGCCTCCGGCGGCCTGGGTTCGTTCGGCGAGGCGGTGCCGGCCCAGGCGATCGCCCAGGTCTGCGAGCTCACCTGGCAGTTGCGCGGCGAGGCGGGCGAGCGCCAGGTGCCCGGCGCGACGGTGGGCATCACCGCCAACCAGGGCCTGTTCGGGCACGGTTCGTCGATCATCGTCACCCGGTAGAGCGCACTCGGATCCATCGAAACGGTCCCGGGGTCGGCGGGGTTCTCGGCACTGCCGATCCCCCTCGACTCCGGGATCGTTTCCGTTTCAGCGGAGGGTTTGTATGGGATTTGCGGACGGTATCGGCGTGGTCGACCTGCTGATGGGCCTGCCGAACCGCGATCGGCGCTGGTGGGCCACCGCGATGGCGGGCACGTTGCGGGACCAGGACAGCCGGACCGGGATGACCCACCCGGCCGGGTACATGTTCAAGGACCTGCCCGAGATGGAGCGCACCGACTCCTCGGCCGAGGACCTGCTGCGCGAGATGGACCGGTTCGGCGTCGAGAAGGCGCTGATCCCGGTCTCGTTCGAGGACCCGGACACCCTGGAGGCGGTCCGCCGGCACCCGGATCGGCTGCTCGGCAGCTTCCAGGTCGACCCCACCGACGTGATGGCGGGCGTGCGCGGTCTGCGCCGGGCGCGCGAGGAGGCGGGGGTGGTGGCCGCGACCTTCTTCCCGTGCGGGTGCACACCGCCGGTGCCCATCGACGACCGGTTGGCCTATCCGCTCTACGCGACCTGCGTCGAGCTGGGCCTGCCGGTGTTCGTGAACGCGGGCATCCCCGGCCCCCGGGTGCCGGCCGCCGCGCAGGAGGTGATGCGCTTCGACCGGGTCTGCTACGACTTCCCCGAACTCACCGTGGTGATGCGGCACGGCGGCGAGCCGTGGTGCGACCTGGCGGTCAAGCTGATGCTCAAGTGGCCCGGGCTGCACTGGTCCTCGTCGGCCTTCGCGCCCAAGCACTACCCGCGCGCGATCGTCGACTACGCGAACACCCGCGGGGCCGACAAGATCCTGTACGCGGGCTACTTCCCGTACGGCCTGACCCTGGATCGCATCTTCGCCGAGTTGCCCGGGGTCGGGTTCAAGGACGAGGTGTGGCCGAGGTTCCTGCGCACCAACGCGCTGCGGGTCCTGGGGTTGTGACCGGGCGGGCCGGGCCGGTCATCGCGCCCGGGGCGCCAGCGCCAGTGCCGCCCGGATCGGGTCGGCGTCGGGGCGTGGGTCGACGATCGCCAGGACCGGCACCGTGACGCCCGCCTCGACGTAGCGGGCGATTCCGGCCCGGCAGCGGTCGGGGCCGCCGTGCACGATCAGGTCGTCCAGGACCGCGTCGGGGACCAGGTCGAGGGCCCGTTTGCGGTCGCCCTCGGCCCAGGCCGCCCACATCGGCGCCAGTTCCTCGGCGCGGCCCAGCCAGCGGTGGAACTCGGCGTAGACCGGCACGGTCAGGTAGCTCGTGATCATCCGCCGGGCGATCGCCCGCACCGTGTCCCGGTCCTCGATCGGCACCACGAAGATCCGCGCGACGATCTCCTTGTCCGGCCCGCCCTCGTGCACGTACGGCACCACCCGCTCGACGTCCGCGGCGGAGAGCCAGTTCAGGATCGCGCCGTCCGCCTCCCGCCCGGCCAGCCGCAACATCCCCGGGCGCAGCGCCGCGACCAGGATCGGCGGCGGGCTCTGCGGCGGCCGGGACAGCCGGAAGCCGCGCACCGAGAACGTCTCGTAGTCCCGACTCACCTTCTCCCCCGCGAACGCCGCGCGCAGGAACCGCACGGTGTCGCGCACCCGCTGGTACGGCCGGTCGAACCTCGCCCCGTTCCAGCCCTCGACGATCGGCGCGGACCCGGCGCCGATCCCCAGGTGGAAGCGCCCCGGAGCCACCTCGGCGAGCGCCGCCGCGGTCATCGCCAGCGTCGCGGGGCCGCGGGTGTACGGCGAGACGATCGCGGTGCCCAGGCGCACGTTCGGATCGGCCAGGGCGGCCACGGTGAGCGGGGTGAAGCCGTCCGGGCCGTCCACTTCGGCCGACCAGAAGTCCGTGTAGCCGGCCGCGCACAGTTCGCGCAACAATCGCGGCTGGTCGGCGAGCGGCGCGTTCAGCGGAACGGTGATGCCGTATCGGGACTGGCTCATGCGTGCTCCTCCGCGGTCCTGATGGTTGATCAGGACTACCACAACCGGCCGAATACCTGATGTACCGTCAGATGCCATGTCGACCCTGTGCCTCAACACGTTCGCCTTCTCGCCGTTCGCCGGGACGAAGGAACCCCCGTCCCTGCCCGAGCTGTTGGCGGCGGTGCACGACGCCGGGTTCACCGCGATCGGCCTCGACGTGTTCTCCGTGCTCGGCTACGGTCGGCCGCTCGCCGAACTCGCCGCCGAGGTGGCGGCGGCCGGGCTGCGCTGCCCGGAGATGCTGGGCTTCGTGGTCGACGCGGACGAGGCCGCCGCGTTGGCCGGGGCGCGGCAGGTGGCCGAGGCGTGCGCGGCGTTCGGCGCCGACTTCGCGCTCGGGATGGTCATGCTCGCGCCCGACGCGCGCTGCGCGGACCTGTTCGCCCGCTGCGCCGAGATCATCGCGCAGGCCGGGGCGCGCGCGGCGGTCGAGTTCCTGCCGTTCACCCCGGTCGCCACCATCGCCGACGCCCGCACCCTGGTGGCGCACGCGGGGACCGCGAACTCCGGTGTCCTGGTCGACGCGTGGCACTTCTTCCAGGGCGCGGACACCTGGGCCACACTCGACGCGTTGCCGGTCGCCGAGATCGCCTACGTGCAGATCGACGACCACCCCGAACTGCTGCCGCCGGGCGCGGATTTCTACACCGAGTGCATGTCGCGACGGGTCTTTCCCGGCGAAGGGGTGTTCGAGCTCGGCACGTTCCGGGACGCGCTGCTGACCAAGGGGTACGACGGGCTGGTCAGCGTCGAGGTGATCAATCCTGGGCTGGTCGGGCTCGGCGCCGCACCGTACGCACGCGCCGCGCGGGCGGCGGTGGCACGGCACTGGGCCTGACGAGCGGGCCGATCACCTCGATCCGCCGTCACAACCCCTGATCGGGCGCGTCCCGCGGTGCCGTGGCCTGGAAGGCCGCGAACAGCGGTACGTAGCCGGACGCGTCCATCACCACGCACGCGAACGGCCGATCGAAGGCCACCAGCCGCCGCACCGGTTCGGGCTCGTGGCTCATCCAGTCCAGCGTGACCGTGGTCAGCGCGGTGGCCTCGACGCCCTCCTCGGCGATCCGCAACAGCGACTCCTAGACCACCTGGTCGATCCGCACCGGCTCGTCCGTCATGCCGCCGAAGTCCGCGTCGTCGGTCGACGCGGTCCGCACCCCCAGGTCGATCAGGTGCGGCAGCACCTCCAGCCGGGTGCGCAGCTCGAAGCGCGGCAGCCGCACCTCGACGTCCTCGCCCTCGTACGCCTTTCCCGTGTCGCGCGGCGCCCACGCGGCGGTGATCACCGACGCCGGCGGCGCGTGCTCCGGGCCGAGCGCGAACCGCACCCGGGCGGGCTGCTCCCCCGCGCACACCAACTCGACCACGGTGACCTCGCCGTCCCGGCCGGAAATCGTCCACACCTGGGAAGCCGGCACCTCGCGGTGCATCGTCGGCACCGGGGTACGGGTGCCGTCGGCGGCGTGGAAGTGCCGGTCGTGCGTGCGCGCGACGTCGAACTCCTCGTGCCAGCGGGCCCGCAGCGCGAGCGCGTTGACCAGGACCACACGCGTCCACGCGTCGAGTTCGACGGGTATGCGCTCGATCAGCCCGTCGGTGGCCCGGGCCACCCACGCGTCCAGCTCGGCCTGCGCCCGCAACGCGCCGAACCCGATGCCCGGCAGCGCCGCCCGGAATCCCTCGCGCAGCGGCACCGCGCTCCACACCCCGGTCGCCACCGCGAGCGCCTCGGTGCCGGCCAGATCGCGCGCCACCGCGCTCACCACCGGCGCCGACTCGCGCCACGCCAGGCCGACCAGATCGGCGAGTTCCTCCGCGGTGTCGCCCTCCGCTCCGGTGGCCACCGCCGCGAGCGCGAGCCACAGACCGGTCGGCGAGCACACCACGTCGCCGCCGGCCCCCCGCACCCCGGGGTCGCTCAACATCGAGTCGAGCCAGCGCGAGGCCAGCTCCCGCACGGTGCCCGCGTGTTCGCGCAGAGCCGGTTCCATCTGATCACCCTCGTCGTCGCCGCGTCGTCGCCGCCCGGAACTGTTCGGTGTCCCCCCGGCCGGCCGGATGTATGCCTCCCGACCGTAGTGTCGTGCGTCATGAACGACTTCGGCAGGGACCTGGAGCTGCGCAGGCTGATCGACCGTCAGGCCATCCACGACGTGGTCCTGCGCTACTGCCGGGGCATCGACCGGATGGACCTGGACGCCGTCCGCGCGTGCTACCACCCCGACGCCACCGACGAGCACGGCAGCTTCATCGGGACGGTGGACCAATACCTCGCATGGATCGGGCGATTGCTCCCCCGGTACACCTCGACCATGCATCTCACCGGCAACCACCTGGTGGAATTCCGCGACGACACGCCCGATCTCGCCCGTTCGGAGACGTACGGGACGGCCTTCCATCGCAGCGCCGACCCGGCGCCCAGCGGCAACCTGATCACCGGCTTCCGCTACATCGACGACTTCGCCCGACGCGAGGGCGTGTGGCGGATCGCCCGCCGGGTGGCCGTCACCGACTGGGTCCGGGTCGACGACGCCGCCGGACAGTGGCCGGTGCCCGAGGGCATGCGCACGGGCCGACGGGACCGCACGGACGCGGTGTACGCGCCCTTTCCCGCCGGCCCGGCCGGCGCCTTCGACCCGTCCGGCCCGACCGACCCGCGCTAACCGATCGGCTCCGCGGCGGTCTCGGGCGGTCGGCGAAAGACCCGGGTCGCGTGGATCTCGCCGACGATCTGCGGCGCGTCCGGATCCTGCGGCACCGGCAACCCGGGCCGCAGGTGCTCCTCGACCGAGATGTACTTGAGCCCGGCACGCAGGTCCGCATCGTTGCGCAGCCGCACCACCAGCGGGAACTCGGCCAGTGCGGTGGTATCGAACAGGCCCGTCGTGTACACCAGTTGCACGCCGAGCGCGTCCGCGACCGCGCGCTGCAACTCCAGCAGATAGGACGCGTTGGCCCGCCCGATCGGGTTGTCCAGGAACAACGTCCCGGCGTGCCGGTGCCGGGCCCGACCACGATCGTTGCTGCGCAGCGCCGCCATCGTGCAGTACAGCGCGATGGCCGCGGTGAGCAGTTGCCCGCCGGAGAACACGTCGCCCATCTGCCCCACCGGCACCCGCTCGGCCCGCAGCACCGAGTCCGGCTTGAGGATCTCCACCTGCACCCCGCGCGGGCGCAACGCCGCGTGCACCCCACGCAGGAGCAGTGTCATCCCGTCCCGACGCACGCCGCCGACCGTGCCGTCCCGGCCACGCTTGATCGTGCGCGTCGCCTCGTCGACCACCTCGCCCAGCGCCTCCACCAGGCCCGCCGCGTCCGGCTCGTCGAACCGGATGCGCAGGAACTCCTGGCCGGACCACTCGCCGAGTTCCTCCGGCAGGCGGGACAACCGCTGGGCCGCGCGCAGCGTGGTCAACGCGGCCTCGACCATGCCGCGCATCCGGTCCACGATGCTGTCCCGGTTGCGCTCGATCTGGCGCAGTTCGTCGGTGAGTACGCGCAGCCGCGGTGCGAACGCGGCCGACCACGCGGGCGCGTGCTCGGCCAGCGCGGCCGGCGGCAGCTCCCGGATCTGCTGCCGGGCGGGCATCCGGACCTGCTCGAACCGGGCCGCGCCCGCGTGCCGCACGAGCGTCTCGGTCCGGTCTCGGACCTGGGCCTCGGCGGCGGACAGGTCGGCCGCGGCCGCCCGCAGCGCGCGCCGACACGTGGTCGCCGCGTCCCGCGCGTCGGCGACCGGGCCCGCGAAGGGGATGGCGGGCGGCTGCTCGGGGTCCACCGGCACGGCCGGCAGCGTGTCCGTGAGCGAGGCGGCCACCTCACCGAAGGCGCCCGCCGCGTGGTCGGCGTCGGTGTGCTCGCGGGCCAGCCGGCCGTGCGTCTCGCGGGCCCAGGTCAGCGCCTCGGTCCGGGCGGCGTGCTCGGAGCCGGCGGCACGCAGCAGTTCCAGCGCGTGCGCGCCGTCCCGGGGCCGCTGTTCCTCGGGCAGGTCCAGGTGATGCTCGCGGCCCTCGGCCGGCGCATGCCGCTCGACCTCGCCGCGCAGTCGGCCCAGCAGTTCGCTGGCCGCGTCGGCCCGACCCTCCAGGGTGCGTACGTGATCCTCGGCGCGGCCGGCCGCGGCCAACCGGGACGGACCGTCGGAGCCGTCGAAACCGTCCAGGAGCTCGGCCGCCTGACGACGCACCTTCGCACTGAGCCGGTCCAGCGTGCTCTGCGCGGCGGACTCCTCGCTCTCCGCCCGGGCCTGCTCGGCGCGCAGGTCGGCGCCCACGCCGACCTTCTCGTAGAGCGCGCGGGCCGTGCGGTACGCCTCACGCAACGCGGGCAACGACGCACGCGCGGCGGCCTCGTCGGCCGGCACGTCGGCGACCTGCTCCTCCAGCGCACCGGTGATCTCGGCCCGCTCCTCACGCAGCGCCCGCGCGGTACGCCGGGCGTCGTCGGCGGAGCGCTGCGCCTGCCGGCGGTCCTCGTCGGCGGTCCGGGCCAGCGTACGGTCCGCCTCGACGCCCGCCTCGTGTTCGCCGGTCTCCTGTTCCAACTCGCGAATGCGGCGCCCCCAGCCGGCCCGCTCGCGCAGCCGAAAGGCCAGCCCGGCCAGCGCGTCGGCCCGCCGGCGCGCGGTCTGCGCGGCGTCCATCCGCCGATCGCGGCGATCCACCGCCTGCGCCCGGGCCTGCTCGGCGCTCACCGCGGCGATCTCCGCGGCCTCGCCCGCGGCCTGCGCGGCGGCCAGTTCGAGCCGCGCGTCGGTGACCGCCTCGAACAGCGCGTCGAGCCGCCCCGCCGGACACGCGGCCCGCCAGGTCGCCAGTCGCCCGGCCAACGCCCGGTCGCCCTCCAGGCGCGCGGCCCGCACCCGGATCGCCTCCTGCCGCTCCCCCGCCCGCCGGCGCAGCGCGTCCCGCTCGGTGTCGGCGGCGCGCTCGTCGTGCATCGCCGGGTTCGGCGGCACCAGGAACGTGTCGGGGCGGTCCGGGCCGGGTTCGAGCAGCGCCTGTGGCGTGCCCACCGCGACCGCCGAGCGCGGCAGCAACGCGGCCTCGGCGAGCACCTCCGCGGCCCGGCCCATCGCGTCGTGCATGGTCACGATCACGCCGTCGACCAGCTCGGGCCGGGCCGCAAGCACCGCCGAGTGCCGCTCGGCGGGCACCGACTGGGCCAGGTAGCGCCAGCCCGGCAGCGCCGGAATGCCGTGCTCGCCCAGGAGTTCGACCGCGGCCAGCACGTCCGGTCCGGCGGGCAGCAGACCGCCGTCGCCCAGCGCACCCAGGATCCGCGAGTCGTCGGCGGCGCCGGTGCGCAGTTGGAACAGGGTGCGCTCACCGTCGGTGACCGCCTCGGCGAGCAGTTCGCGCAGCACGTCGGCGGCCCGGTCGAAGGCCCGCGCGGCCTGCTCGCCGACCGCCTCCTCCGCGTCGGGACCCAGCAGTTCGCGCACCCGCGGCTCGGCCGCCAGCGCCGCCGCGTTCGTGTGCACCGCGGCCAGGTCGGCCTCGGCCACGCCCAGCCGGTCCGCCGCCCGCGCCGCGACCAACTCGGCCCGCCCGCGCGCCGACTCGGCCTCGCGCACTCCCGCGGCGAGCTGTTCGGCGCTCGCCCGGGCCTCGGCCCACGCGGCGGCGGCCTCCTTCTCCTCGTCCGAGGCGTGCGCGGCGGACTCGGCCGGATCACCGTCGTCGTCGAGCCAGCCCGCCTGCACCGCGAGGTCGAGCTCGGCGCCCACCTCGGCGAGCCGGCCGCGCAGGTGCGCGGCCTCGCTGCGGGTGCGCTGCGCCTCGGTCGCCGCGGTGGTGGCGGCCCGTTGGGCCCGCTCGCCGCGCTCCTGCAACTCGGCGGCCCGGCGCTCCTCGGTGTCCGCCCGGCCCTCGGCCCCGGCGGCGGCGGCGTGCAGCGCCCGCACCAGCGCGCCGGCGGCCTCCTGACGGGCGGCCAGCGCGGGCGCCGCGTCGCGTTCGGCCGCCCGGATCGCCACGTCCACCCGCTCCGCGCGGTCCACCGCCGCCCGGTGCCGCAGCACCGCCTCGGTGGCCAACCAGGCCGAGTGCAGCCCGCGGGCGTCGCCCAGTTCGCGCTTGAGCCGCGCGGCGTCCTTCTCCGCGCCGGTCAGCCGCATCCCGGCGTGCCGGTGGGTGATCTCGGCGGTGACCAGCGCGGCATGTGCCCGGGCCCGGTCGGCGGCCTCCACCGCGGCGCTGGACTCGGCGACCCGGCGGGCCAGTTCGGCGGCCCGTTCACGCTCGCGTTCGGCCCGGGCGCCCAGTTCGCGGCCGAGGCCGCGCGCGGTGTCCTCGGCGCCGCGATGCGCCGCCCGCACCCGGGTACGCCGGCCGGCCGCCTCGCCCACCGCGTCGAGCAGTTCGACCGCGCCTTCGACGAAGTCCCGCTCGGCGGTCAGTTCGGCCCGCTGGGCGAGCTTGACCGCGAACCCGTCGACCAGGTCGGCCAGCCCGTCGGTGTCGGCCGGATCGGAGACCGCGCGCAGCAGCAGGTCGACGAAGTCCGCGTCGTTCTTGACCGCGAACAGACCCGCCGCCTCACCCTCGTCGGCGTTCATCTCGCGCTGGTAGCGGAACAGTTCGGGATCCAGGCCGAGCGCGTTCAGGTGCTCGATCCAGCGGTCGTGGATCTCCTCCCACACCACGTCCACGTCCGGGTAGACCTTGTGCAGTTCGCTCATCGCGTCGCGGAAGCCGCGCATGGTCCGCCGCCGCCCGCCGACCTGCACCGGCAGCCCGTCCAGGGTGAGCCCGGGGCCGGGCCGGAACGAGTACCAGCTCTCGGCGAACTTGCGCGGGTCCGAGGAGACCTGGCGCCCGCGCCACTCGCTGACCTTGCCGACCACGACCGTCTCGCCGGTGAGCACGTGTTGCCATTCCAGCGCGACGTGCCCGCAGTCGTCGGCGAGCAGGAACTTGCGCAGCACGCCCGAGCTGGCGCCGCCGAGCGTGTTGCGGTGTCCGGGCAACATCACCGAGAAGATCAGCTTGAGCAGGACCGACTTGCCGCCGCCGTTCTCCAGGAACAACACGCCCGCCGGCGCCGGTCGGCGCGGCGGCCCGACCGGCTCGCCCTCGAAGAGCTGCGCCTGCCTGGGCGCCGGATCGGGCACGGGCGCACCGACGCCGCGCAGGTCGAGCACGGTGTCGGCGTAACGCGCACCGGCGGGCCCGATGGAAAACAGGCGGACCCGGGACAGCTCGTACATCGGCGGTCAAATCTCTCTGGTCGAAGCACAGGACAAGACATCACACAAGGGAGGATCGTCCGACGGACGATCTCCCGGCGGGGAAAACACCCGACGGTCGGGGCACCCGGCGCCCGCGGACCGCACACGACGGACCGGGTTCGCCGCCGGATCGGCCCGAAACGGCCCGGCCCGACGCCGCGACGACCGGGGGTCAGACCCCGTGGAAGGGCAGGCCGGCGCCGGGCGCCAGCTCGCCGCCGTCGATCGCGGCGGCCAGCAGACTCGGACTGCCGTCGGTGACCGCCACCACACCCAGCTCCAGCAGCTCGGACATGGCCGCCGAACCGGCCGTGTCGCGCACCTGGAGCTGATAGCGGGCGGTGCTGCGGTACGTACCGCCCGCGTCGTCGGAGACCCGCTGCAAAAAGCCCGAGTCGACCAGGAACGCGACCGCCTTGGCCACGATCCCGATGGTGGACGCGGCCAACCTGCGGGCGTCCTTGGTCGCGCCGGTGGCGCTGCGCCGGGCGTAGACCCGCCAGGCCGCCTCCAGGCCGGGGCCGTCCACCTCGGGGTCGCTGATCTCGCCGCGCTGCTCGGCGCGTTCCTCCAGCCGCAGGCAGGCCTGGCGCACGAAGGCGTCCACGCCGTGCACGCTGAGCCGGCCCACGTAGGCGTCGTCGGCGAGGTCCTCGGGGCGCGGGAAGGCCATCGCGGCCACCGCGAGGTGGGCGAGGCCGTGCAGGAACCGGTCGGCCGACTCGGTACCGGCCCGGCGCGCGTAGTCGCCCATCCGGACCGCGAACACCGAGTCCTCGCCGGCGGTGACCGCCATCCCGGCGCGCGGCGACACCTCCAGCACCACCAGCCCCAGCCCGGCCGCGACCGCCCCGGCCAGCGCGGCGAAGCGCGGGTCCTCCCGGTGTCTGCGGATCAGGTCGCCGTACTCGGCGTCGCGCGCGGGCAGCAACTTGGGCTGGAGCCCGAAGGCGACCAGCCGGGCGGCGTCGCCGACGTCGGCCGAGGTGATCGGCGCGGCCTCGGTGACCGTGTCGTGGTTCATGCGGGGGTGGGCCCTTCCGGCTCGGGTCGCGCGCCGGTCAGGACCGCCGTGCCGATGATCAGGTCGGCGCCGCCGACCTCGTGGTCGTCGAGTTCGGTGCCGTCGTCCACGGCCACCAGGAGGGTGCGATCGCCCTGGCGCAGCGCGGTGCCCACCGGCGGGGAGGCCGCGTGGAAGGCGAGCAGCGCGACCAGGTAGCCGAGGTCGGGATCCCCTTCGCGGGCCTCGGCGAGCAGCCCGGAGAGCCGGCGTGGGGTCTCCGGCGGGATGTCCAGGAGCCGGGCCGCCGCGTCGTGCTGGCTCTCGCTGTAGCGGCTGTCGTCGGGGGTGAGCGAGACGTCCGGCTCGGGCAGTTCGGCGCCCAGGTGGTCGCGCGGCGCGGGCGGGGTGAGCAACATCTCGGTCAGGTCGTGCAGCCGCACCGCGACCGGCGTGCGCAGCCCGGTGCCCGCGGCGAAGAACCGGTCGCTCACCCGCCGCGCGTCGCCGACCGGCAACTCCAGGAGCGGGCCCAGCAGTTGCCCGTAGAGGTCGAGCCCGGTACGGGTGCTCGGCGCGGCGAACGCCTGCCGGTCCTGCTCGGCCCGGAACAGCGGGCCGGCCTCCATCAACCGGGTCTGCAACTGGGTGTGCCGCCGGATGCAGTCCTGCACGATGTCGACCAGTTCGGCCGCACCGCGTTTGCGCTCGCTCTCCTCGGCCTCGTCCCGGGCCCGCCGGATGTTGATCAGGATCGCGTTCTCGTGCCGGTAGCGGTCGGCGACGTGCTCGAACGCCTCGTCGATCAGGTCCGGCACGCCCTGCAACCAGTCCACCGCGCGCACGTTGCGCCGGGTCGCGTCCAGCGCGCGGCGCAGCGATTCGGCGTACTGCACGGTGCGGTAGCGGGCCTGTTCGGCGGCGAACCTGGCCTCGGCCAACCGGCCGCGCCGAATCAGGTGTTCGAGCTTGACGTCGGCGGCGATCTGGGCGCTGGTGACGTCGGTGTCCAGTGCGCCGACCAGGACGTTGATCGCCTCGTCGGTGGCGCGCAGAAAGATGTGCCCGTCCGGGCCGGGGACCTCTTCGAGCAGTTTGAAGTCGTAGTCGCGGCGGATGTATTCACCCTCTCGGGTCCACATCCCGTAGACCGCGCGAAAGCCGCGGTCCACGCTGCCGACGTTGATCAGGTTCTCCAACACCCAGCGCGCGACCCGTTCGTACTCGGCGGGGTCGCGCCCGGGGGCCTGCGCGGCCACCCGGGGGCGGAGCCGGGCCACGATCTCGTCGTGGTCGGCCCCGGT
The DNA here is from genome assembly GCF_042754445.1 of Embleya sp. NPDC059213. NCBI lineage: Bacteria > Bacillati > Actinomycetota > Actinomycetes > Kitasatosporales > Streptomycetaceae > Embleya > Embleya sp. NPDC059213. The sequence continues at coordinate 65,875 of NZ_JBHZAV010000003.1, read as the reverse complement.
GTCGAAGTCCATCGTGATGGTGACCAGGTCGATCGCGCTGAGACCGAGCTCGGCCATCGCGTAGACGGTGTACTCGCCCGCCAGGTTCGCCTTGCGCGCCTCGAGGTCGTGCAGCGGCGCGGTACAGGCGAGGGCCTTGAGGCGGCGGGCGAGCCCCTCCTCGGTCACCCCGGAGCGCGGGTGTGCCGCGCCCGGGGGCAGCGCCGGGCCGGAAGTCGGCGGCGCTTCCCCGGGCAGGCCGGCTCGGGCGGGAACGGTCATGGGAGTAAAGCCTAGGACGTCTCGCCGACAGGTTCGGCGCCCGCCCGCGCCGGAGGGGGCCGAACGGGCGCGGGGCGGCGGGTGTGCGGCTACATCTCGCTCAGCCTGGCCAGGGCGGCGGTGCGCACGTCGTCCTGCTCGGCCGGGTCGCCCGCAAGCCGGCGCAGTCGCGTCACGGCCTCGGGGCGGCGCGCGTCCACGTGGCGCGCGGCGATCAATCGGGTGTCGGCCTGGCAGTCCCACAGGGCTTCCACGGCCGTGTCGGCGGCGAACGAGGGCTCTATCCGGGCCAGCGTCTGCACCGCGCAGGCGCGCAGGCCGGCGGACGCGGCCTCCTGGTAGACGCCCTTGACCAGGTCGAGCGCGTCGACCAGGGCCAGCCGCCCGATGCCGGCGACCAGGTCGCACAGGCGGAAGTGGTCGGCCTGATCGGTGATCGGGTCGCCGACGCGCATCGGCGCGGCCACCCGGGTGCGCAGGGCGTCCAGCAGGATCGGCCCGTCGACGGCTTCCCCGGCGCCGGCCAGTATCCGCACCGCGACCTCGCCGAGCAGGTCCTCGCGGCCGGCCCAGACCCGGGCCCGGGCGACCGCGGCCGGGCTGCGCAGGCCGCCGATGGCGTGCGCGGCGGCAAGCCGCACCCCGGCCGGCGTCTCCGGCGCGAGTGCCCCTTCGGCCAGGTCCAGGAGTGCGCCGTCGCCCTGTTCGCCGAGGTATCTCAGCGCGGCCGATCTGGCGCCGTCCGGCCCGGCCCACGCGGCGGCCAGGATCGCGCCGCGGTGCTCGGGCCCGGCGACCGCGCTCAGCCGTCGTCCGCACGCGAGCGATTGTCGGGGACCGTCGGCGGCCTCGGCGAGCACCTGGTCGACGGTCTGCGCGGGCGCGGTCGGCGGCCCGGTCGGGATCTTGATCGAGCGGGTCAACTCCCACCGCCACCAGTCCAGGTCGACCTGTTCCACGACCGCGCGCACCCGCTCGTTCTCGGCCGCCCAGACCCGCCACGGGCGCATCCCGGTGGAGCGCTTGACGCAGTCGTAGAGCTCGTCGTCCTCGCCGCGCTCCAGGACCACCTCCAGCAGACCGGCCAGGGCCGTGTCCTGGCCGACCGCGGCGAGCCGGTCCAACGCCTCCGCCCAGTCGCGGCCCTCCTCGACGTACGCGCGCAGCAGCGCGGTCGCGTCGGCGCGGCCGAGACGGGCGAGGGTGCCCAGGACGGCGAGCGGGAGCGCGGTGCGGTCCGCGTCCTCGTCCGTCCAGTCGTCGTCGCACAGGAGATGTCGGGCGAGGCCGTCGAGACCGGCGTCGAGGTCCGTGTACAGGCGTGCGTAGTACAGCGACCGCGACTCGGTGGCCGGAACGGCACGGGGATCGCGGACCACACAGCCGTCGAGCGCGTCGAGCACAGCGACGCGGTCGGCGACGAGGGCCCGCCGGGCGCCCTGACCGTGGCCGCTGCGGAGCAGGCCAAGGAGAGCGTCATGCGAGGTGATGACCGGATCGAACATGCCGCAAGCATCGGTGGCCGGCAACCCTGGAGCAACAGGATTTAGGACACATGTACCCGTTGCCCGTTGTTTCGGGGAAACCGTGTTGCCGTTTCGTCACCGCAAGCTATGGACTGTACCGTCCACGTTCGCGCGTTCGCCGCCCGGGTGTGCCCGGACGTGCCCCGCCCGGCGTGCGCCGGCGCGTCACGCGCGCCCGACCGGGACCGGCTCACTGCTGTTTGGGCACCTGCACGCGCGGTCGATCCCGGCGCACGATGCCGTAGTCCTGGCCGTCGAGCGGGCCCAGTACGCTCGCGGGCACGAACGACTCCATCGCCCAGGCCCTGGTCTGCACGTCGGCGGCGAAGCCGTACGCCCCCCAGACGGGCCAGCGCACGCGGGCGCGCCAACTGCCGTCCCGGTACTGATGCCAGCTCACCAGGGTGACCTCCAGGTGTTGTCCGTCCGGGAGGAACATCCGTACCCGCGGGCCCGTCGGGCGCGGATCCGCCTCCTTGCGGCGCCCGCCGACCGGGCCGAAGGGCGGCTCGCGGCGGCCGGCGGCACCGGGCGCGCGAGTGGGCGGATCGCCGGCGGCCGTACTCGGTTCTGTTGCGGTCTTGCTGCTCACGCGGCCATTGTGCGGCGCGAGCGCGGCCCGCCGGCCCGAAAGCCGCCGCAGCACGCCGACGTCCCACCCGTACGGCGCACGGGGCGCCACGCGAGTGGGACGGGCACGGTGGTGAGATCCGTCAGGACACCACCCGAAGCTCGGCCGGAGCGACCACGCTCAGGCCCAGCATCGCGGCCAGATCCTCCACCAGATTCACGGCTTGGTCCGCGGTCAGTCGTTCGACCGTCCACTCGGTCGTGGGACGGCCTTCGGCGTCGGTGTGCGGACCGAACCTCAACTCGATCGGACGATCCGCGTCGGCGGAGGGCAGCACCGGAACCCGGGCCACCAGGGTGACATTGTTCGACATGACGTCGACTCCCTTCGGAGAGCGAAAACGATCGCCGCTGTCATTGCCGGTCACCACTCACGCTCGCATCGCCTACGGACCGTGTCCAGGTGTCTCCGGAGGCACAGGGAGCGCACAAGGCGCGTCCCGACGCACGAGACGGCCCCGACGCACGATGTGCGCCGGGGCCGTCTCGTCGATCGTGTGGGGGAACTCCCCCGCAGGTGGGTGAAATCGCCCCTCGTGCGGGGGAACTGCCCCTGCTGCGCAAGCTGACCGGCGCGGACGATCCGGATCGCCCCCGAGCGGGGGAACTGCCCGACACCGCACCCGATCACGGGCGGATCAGCCGAAGAAGGCCTTCACCACCGGTCCCGCCGCCGAGCCGCCGGACTTGCCCTTCTCCACCAGCACCGCGATCGCGACATCGTCCTTGAACGCGATCATCCAGCCGTGCGTGAGGGTCTCGCCCTTCTCGTCGAACTCGGCGGTGCCGGTCTTGGCACCGACGGTGCCCGGGATGCCCTGAAGCATCTTGCCCGAGCCGTTGGCCACCACGCCCTGCATCAGCGCCTTGAGCTGACCGGCGATCGCCGGGTCCAGATCGTGCGAGGGCACCCGACCGGGCACGTCGTCCGGCGCGAGCACCGGCTGGTTGAACTTGCCGGAGGCGATCGTCGCCGCGACCGAGGCCATCACCAGCGGACTGGCCAGCACCCGGCCCTGGCCGATCATCGACGCGGCCTTGTCGTTCTCGCTGTTGGCCGCGGGCACCGAGCCGTCGAAGGTCACCGTGCCGACGTCCCACTTGGCGCCGATCCCGAACTGATCGGCCGCCAGCTTGTTCAGCGTGTCGTTCTCGATCTTCGACCGGTTGCCGATGAACGCCGTGTTGCAGGACTGCGCGAAGTCGTCCTGGAAGAGCGCGTTGGGCATCGGCTGGAGACCGTCGTAGTTCTTGAAGGTCTGGCCGTTGACCACGAGCGTGTTCTCGCACGGCACCTTGTCGGTCGGCTTGAGGCCGGCCCGCAGCAGCGCCCCGGAGGACACGGTCTTGAAGGTCGAGCCCGGTGGGTACCGACCGGTGAAGGCACGATTGTCGCCGTTGGCGGGGGTGTTCGCGGCGGCCGAGATGCCTCCGGTCTTGGCGTCGATCACCACGATCGAGGCGTTGTTGCCGCCGGTGACCGCCTTGAGCGCCTCCTCGGCCCGCTTCTGCGTGTTCGGGTCCAGGGTGGTCTTCAGCGGCTCGGACGGCTTGCCCTTGACATCGACCAGCGTGGTCTTCTCCGAGCCGGCGGCGTCCACGATGCTGATCTTCAGCGCGGCGGTGCCGGCCAGCTTCTTCTCGTAGCGATACTGCAGACCGGAAGCGCCCACCGAGTCCGCGGAGGACGCGCTCGGGTCGGCGTTCTTGAGCAGGTCCGCGTTGTCGCCGGAGCCGACGGTGCCGACGATCTGCTTCGCCACGTCGCTGGCCTGCTGGGTGCTCTCCTTGACCTGTATCCCGCCCAGACCGGCCAGCTTGAGCTGGCCGTTGCCGTCCCACTTCTCCTTGCGCAGGGTCACCAGAGGCAGCGACTGGTTCGGATCCGCGGCCGCGACCCGGGACTTGAGCTTGGCTATGTCCAGGTCGAACAGCGGGTCGGCGAGCGCGGCGTACAGCGCGTCCGGGTTGGTGATCTTGGCCGGCCACAGGGACAACGCCACCACCGGCGTCGAGGTGGCCAGCGCCTTGCCCGAGCGGTCCAGGATCTCGCCGCGCTTGGGCAGCGTGCGGTCACGCTTGATCTTGCCGGTGTCGGCGAGTTGCGGGTGCACGATGGACTGTGTCCAGTGCACGGTGGTCTTGCCGTTCGCGGTGACCACCGGGACGGTCGACTCGATCTTGACCGGGTCGGTCACGCCCTTGAGGGTCAGCGTCGCGTTGTAGCTGAGTGTGGCGGGCGCGTTGTCCTTGCCCTTGGTGTACGTACCGGGCTTGTACTCGGCCTTGACGATGCCGAGCTGCTTGCCCGTGGTGTCCAGTCCCTGCTGTGCCGTGGTGGGGTTGTCCGTGAAGGACGCGGCCTTCGGCAGATCGCCGCTCTGCCACGCGGTCAGGAAGTTCCTGGCCGTCGTCTCGGACGTGTCCTTCTTCTCGTCGCCGCCGCCGCTGCACGAGGTCAGCGCGGCCACCACGACAACGGACAACGCCAACGGCACGGCCGACGGGATCCGCCGCATCTTGCTGCCCACCAGATTCCTCCCGAACGTCCACGAACCCCCGGCAGCCCGCCGGAGGTCTTCGATCACGCTACCCGGACCGCCGGCGGGCGTCGGCCATCGGGCAGGCGTACGGCCGACTTGTGACCTGGTTGTTGAGGTGCCCGAAACACCCCGGGTGAGGGATCGCCCTCAACCCTGGGCGAACGGGAGCCGAATTCCCGGCGGGAGGAAACCGGTCTCCCACCCGGTGCGTCGGTAGGAGCATGAGGGTCCGCCGGGATGGGGACCCGCGTTGACCGTTGGCACCGTCGAGCAGGAGGAGAACGGGGCGATGGGGACCACACGGATCGCCATACCGACACCACCGCGTTACGGGTGGCAGGAGGACGCGGCATGCAGGGGCCTGGACGCCGGGCTCTTCTTCGGTGACGACCAGGAGCGACCCGGCGAGCGCCGGGCCCGCGAGCGGGTCGCCAAGAAGGTCTGCATCTCCTGCCCGGTGCGGCGGCGCTGCCACGAGCACGCGATGTCGGTCCCGGAACGCCGAGGTGTGTGGGCGGGTCTGGGCGAGACCGAACGCGCCGCGCTGTTGCGCGAGCAGGAGCAGGAACACGAGCACGAGCGGGAGAAAACCACGACGGCGGCCTGACCGCGCCGGGGGCGATCGCCCCCGCGCCGGCGCGGCCCGGTTCGGGCTCAGGCCGGCAGGTCGTCCTCGGTGAGCAGGCCACGCACGTCGAGTCGGGCCCGCACGTGCGGCGCGCACGCGTCCACCACGACCGCCGCGCCGATCCAGTCGGCGCCGGCCTCGGTGACCATCCGCCGCACGGCGCTGGCCTGCGCGCCGGTCTCGATCCACTCGTCGACCAGGAGCACGCGATCGCCCGGGCGGAACAGCCGGCCGGGGACCACCAGGGTGAGGCCGCCGTCCTGGTATTCGGGTGGGGTGGCGGCGCGCAACATGGGGTCCTCGCCGGGCCGCCCCCCGTCGCCCACGATCCGTCGATCCTTGCGGATCTCGACGAAGCCGACGCCCAGGTGCAGCGCCGTGATCGGCCCCAGGACCAGACCTCGGGTCTCGATGCCGACGATCAGGGTGGGCCGCGCCTCCGCGTGCAGCGCGCCGAGTCCGGGACCGAGCATGGCCAACACCTCGGGGTCGTGCCACCAGCCGGACGCGTCGGCGAAGGTGCCCCACGGGGTCTCCCGCCAGGTGAACGCGTCCGCGAGTCGCCGCGCGATGGCTCCCACGCTGCCCTGACGGCTCGTCACCTAGGCGCACCCCGTTCCGTTCCCGCACCGGCATGTCCGGATCTTCGACCGGACAGGCTACCGGTGCGGGTCGGCTCGGATCCGCGAACCCGCCCCCGGCGGCCCGCACTCGACCGCCGGCACCCGACGGCCGACCGAGCCACCGGACAACGCGTCAGTCGGCGCCGGGGCGGTCCAACGGCTGCTCGACCAGTGCGAGCACCCGACTGGCCATGAACCGCGCGGTGCGCACCACGGTGCCCGTCCGGGTCAGTTCGCTCACCTCGACGACACCGCGGCGGACCGCGACATCCAGCCGGCGCCCCGCGCGCGTCGCGGTCATCTCGTAGGTCTTGGTGCTGTCGCCCGCGTCGACCACTATCTCGACCCGATCGCCCTTCATACGTGCCCCCTTCGACCGATTACCCCCATCTTCTCCCACAGGTCCGACATCGACCGTCTCCCCGATGCGGGTGGTCCGGCGCCGACTCCGGGGCGCCTTACCGCGCCGGGCACCGGCGTTCCTCTAACGTGTGTCGCACACAGGGGATTCGGGCACACGACACCCGGACGACGGCAACACGCGAGGGGATCGGGCACACATGACGATGGTGCGGCTGCGACGGCAGGATCCGCGCATCGTCGGTTCGTATCGGTTGTTGCGTCGGCTCGGCGCCGGCGGCATGGGCGTGGTCTATCTCGGCGTGGACCGACACGGCAACCGGGTCGCGCTCAAGCTGATCCGCCAAGAGCTGGCCGGGAACCCGGAGTTCCGCTCCCGGTTCGCCCGCGAGGTGGACGCCGCAAGGATGGTCCGCGGCAATCGCACGGCCGCCCTCGTGGACGCCGACGCGAGCGCCGACCGCCCCTGGCTGGCCACCGTCTACGTGCCAGGCCCCTCGCTGCAGCGCCGAGTCGGCGATCGCGGCCCGCTGGGCTGTCTGGACCTGGCCCGGGTCGGCTCGGCGGTGGCCGACGGCCTGGTGTCCGTACACGCGGTCGGCGTCGTGCACCGCGACGTGAAGCCGTCGAACATCCTGCTGTCTCCCGACGGGCCGCAGATCATCGACTTCGGCATCGCCTACGCGGACGGCGCGGGCACCCTGACGGTGACCGGAACCGCGGTCGGCTCACCGGGATTTCTGGCCCCGGAGCAGGTGCGCGGGCAGACCGTAACCCCGGCCACCGACATATTCGCGCTGGGCGTCACGCTGGCCTACGCGGGCCGCGGCGCACCGCCGTTCGGGTCGGGGCCGGTGGACGCGCTGCTGTACCGCGTCGTGCACGAGGAGCCGGATCTGGAGGGGGTGCCGGAGCAGGTGGTGCCGTTGATCTCGGCCTGCCTGTCCAAGGACCCCCGGATGCGACCGTCCGCCGAACAGGTACGCGAACGGCTGGCCGCGATCGCACGCCAACGCGAGGCCGAACGCGGCACCCCGAGCCGCGGATCGGCCGCGGCGGCGACCGCGTCCGGCTCGGCCCCGGTCGCCGCCGCGGGCCGGACCGACGGCGGCCGGACGGTTCCCACTCCGACGCGCGAGCGGGATCGGGACCGGGCCAGGCGTGAGGCGGCCCGCCGGGACGGTGCGCGGCGGGACGAGGACACCCGGCCCGAGCGCGCCGCGGCGAGCCGGGCCGAGTCGGGACGGGCGGAGGCCGGGCGGGTGCCGGTCGAGGGACGTTCGACGTCCCGCCCCGAGTCGGGCCGGCACGAGTCGACCCGACCCGACGGCGGGCGACCGGACCCGCGGGCGCACGAGGGGCGTGGGTCGGACGGCCGCGGCCACGAGGGACGTGGGCACGAGGGGCGCACGACGGAGGCCGGGCGGGCGGAGCCGGTGCGGCACGAGCCGGGTCGGGCCGACGCGGGGCGACCCGACGGCGGGCGACACGACGTCACTCGCGGCGAACGCGGCGAACGCAACGAGCCGACGCGCGGTGCCACGCCGGACCGACAGGAGCGTCCGGACCGCACCGACGCCAAACGCGCCGGCCGGGTCGATCACGGGCCGCGCTCGCGGGCAGGGAGCACCGCCGGCCCCCCGCACCGACGCCGGCCCGAGGACCGACGGCGGTTGCTGATCCAGCAGTTGATCGTGTTCGTCGTGGTGACCGCGATCGCCGCGTTCGCCATCGCCGCGTTCCAGAACGACGACGGCGACGACAAGGACGACACCAAGACCTCGACGGTCGCCCAACCCGCGCCGCCACCGCCGGGCCCGGGCGCGTTCCGGATCGGTCCGGCACACGGCTCCATCCCGATCGTCGGCTGGTCCGACCGCACCTACGCGGACCCTTCCGCCGGCGGCGCCACCGTCACCCTCACCGACGGCTCGGCGGTGGTCGGCAGTGACCGGGTCACCCTCGGCGACGTGGTCCCGGCGAGCCTGGACGGCGCGCCGGCCGTGATCGTGGTGCTCACCCGCTCCCCCGGGGCGGGCGGCCCGCCGACCCATCTGGTCGAGCTCTACCGGTTCGCCGACGGCACCCCGGTCGCGGTCGCGGCGCTGGCCACGGCCGCCGACCTGCAGGCGGTCGCCACCCGGTGGACGGTGGTGGACGGCGCGATCGTGCGCATCCAGTCCTACGTGGACGTCGCCGACGTGACGACCCGCTACGTGGTCGGCCCCGACGGCGTACTGGTCCCGGCCGGGGTCTGAGCGGCAAGCCCGGAGGGAAAGCCCACCGGTCCCCGACCCGGCCGAACCCCACACCGGGCGAGGGCGGTTCCCCACTCGGGGCACGACAGGACAACGAGCGGGACGTAGCCACCCGACGCACGAGGAGGGGCACCCGGCCGAAGCCGGGTGCCCCTCCTCGTGGCGATCACATCTCGTCGCGTCGGATCGCGCGGTCCGGTCAGCCGAACTGGCGCTCCAGGTCCTTCAGTTTGCGCTCCAGCGAGTCGAGCCGGGGCAACGTCATGGTGTCGTCCTCGGCGGTGAGGTCGATGACGTCGCGCCGCTCGCCACCGGTGCCGGCCGTCGCAGGGAGCTCGCTCGCTCGCGCGGAGGGGGCAAGAGCCGGACGGCCGGAAGGGTTGTTCGAGTCGGCTGAGCCGCCGTGGCCGGAAACGTCGTTTCCGGCTATAGCAGGCTCCGAGAGTGCTTCGGAGCCGCCACCTCCCGGCAGAGCAGCCATTTCCTGACGCGCGGCGCCGCGGCGGCCGAAGTGCCCGCCACCGCCCTCACCACGACTGAGCGCCTTGAGCTGCGCCCGCTCCCGCTTGCCGTCGATCCGCCGACGCTCGCGATCGTCCTGCTTGGCCCGCTTGTCCTCGCGGACCTCCTCGACGGCCTCGTCGAGGGTGCGCACGCCTTCGAGCAGCATGAGCGACCACGCGTTGAACGTCTCGTGCGGCGCACGCAACCAACGCACGATCCGGATCTGCGGCAACGGACGTGGGACCAAGCCCTGTTCGCGCAACGCGGCCCGGCGGGTCTGCTTGAGCGCGCGGTCGAACAGGACGGCGGCGGAGAGCGACATACCGGCGAAGAACTGCGGCGCACCGGCGTGCATGTCGCCACGCGGCGCGTGCACCCAGTTGAACCAGGCCGAGGCACCGGCGAACGTCCAGACGAGTATCCGCGAACCGAGCGCCGCGTCACCGTGGCTGGCCTCGCGCACGGCGAGCACGGAGCAGAACATCGCCGCACCGTCGAGCCCGAAGGGCACCAGGTATTCCCAGCCGTTGGCCAAGCCGAGGTTCTCCCGGCCGAAGCCGACCAGGCCGTGGAACGACAGGGCGGCCGCGACACCGGCACAGACGAACAGCAGGGTGTACGAGGCGACCCCGTACATCAGTTCCTTGCGCCGCCGGCGGTCCTGCTCACGCTCCCAGTTGTCGGATCCTTCCCCGGTATCCGTCGCGTCGACCTTGCGGCGTCGGACGACCAGATACGCCACAAGCGCCATAAGGGCGACCAGTTCCGCCAAGCCGACGAGGGCCCAGGCCAGGGGTACACCCATGATCTCCAACGAGCTTTGCCTCGCTTCCCGTTCCTGATCCGATTGCGCGGCGTCCCATACTGGCGGAATTTCGCCTGGTGCGGGTCGAATCCACCGAATATCCCGCGTGTGGGTGACAGGACATTCCCCTGCACAACCACATTTTCGGCCGCCCGTGCGACCCCAACAGGCCACTGCGCCAATCGGGGCGACGCTCGACCGTACTGCACTTCCGCGCACACGCTAGTCCAAGATCACATTCGATCGAAATTGGCATGACACGATCGGCATGTCGTGGGAGAAATCAGGGAAGGTCTTGACGCCCATTTCCGATTGATCGGAAGAAACGTCTCAAGAAACGCAAGAAAGAGGGAAGCGGATCACTGCCAACCAATCGCGCAAACGCTCACTTTCGGGCGCGAATCAGGACGCGAACGATCGGATGAAACTGCACCGGACCGTCGCTTACCTGGACGGACGACCCTACACGCTGATCACCTTGCGACCGTCGACCACGACCCGGTTCGCCGTCAACCACTTCCACGACTCCTGGCACGTGCTCTCCGACCGGGCCGGCGCCCTGCTGTTCGCCCGGCTGTCGTGGGGCCTGGCCTACGGGCGGCACCAGAACACCGTCGTGGTCATCGACCGGCGGTTCCTGGACCCGACCCCCTTCGAGGCGGAACCCTCGCTGCCCATCGTGCTGTTCGCGACCGAGCGCACGCCGTTCGGTGGCCGCGCCGCGCGCGATCTGCGCCGGGTGTTGCTCACCCTGGGCACACCGACCGCCACCGTGCGTTGGCACACCCACGGGTTGACCACCGCACTGGCCGACCGCGCCGCCTGGCAGCGCAAGCACCCGGCGCCCCCGGTGAATCGGGAGCGCGAGCACCAGCACAAGCGCAAGCCGCACCACACCGTGCGCGACGGTCTGTTGGTACTGCCCGGAACCACCGGGACGCTGCTGCACGACGCGGTGTCGATCGCGAGCCTGACGGTGTCCGGCGGGGCGCCGGTGGCCTACGAGTACCTGCACCGGTACGCGTTCCAGATCTTCCACGACTACCGACGCCGGGTCAGCGCGGCGCGCACCGCCCGCCGCGAAATCGAGGCACTGCCGGTGCCACCGGATCGGTTCACCGGTCGGGGCTACTACGCCGAGGACGCGGTCCGCCGGCACATCTGGGTGCGCGGCACCGAGATCCGCAAGGAGCGCATGCGCGGCCGACGGGTCACGCGTCGGCCCGCGCTCTACCGGACCCACTCGATCAACGAGATCCAGCGATCGGGCAAGACCCCGTTCGAACGCCTGGCGAACATCCCCGTCGACGAATGAGCCCGCGACAGGCGCGCCGCCGACCCGTGCGCCCGGGGCCGCCGCGGCTCACCCGTAGCTCACCGCGTAGAAGGCGACCGCCGCCGCGGCACCCACATTGAGCGAGTCGACCCCGTGCGACATCGGGATCCGCACGAGTCGATCGGCCGCGGCGAGCGCCTTCGCGGTCAACCCGGGACCCTCTGCGCCGAGCATCAGCGCACACCGTTCCAGGTCGGCCGCCGGCAGTTCGTTCAGCGCGACCGACCCCGGCGCGGGAGTCAGCGCGAGCAGGGTCAGACCGGCCCCGCGCAGCGCGTCCAGCCCACCGGGCCACGGCTCCAGGCGGGCGTAGGGCACCGAGAACACGGCACCCATCGAAACCTTGACCGAACGCCGATACAACGGATCCGCACAATCGGGCGACAACAACACGGCGTCCATGCCCAGAGCCGCCGCACCGCGGAAGATCGCGCCCACGTTGGTGTGATCGTTGACGCCCTCCAGGACCGCGACCCGACGCGCCCCCGCCACCACGTCGGCGGCCGCCGGCAGCGGCTTGCGGCCCATCGAGGCGAGCGCGCCACGATGTACCTGATAGCCCGTCACCCGCTCGACCACGTCCGGACTGCCCACGTACACCGGCACGTCGGCGGTCTCGATCACCTGCGCCATGGTCTCGATCCAGCGCTGCGAGAGCAGCATCGAGCGCATCGGGTATCCCGCCGCCAACGCGCGGCGGATCACCTTCTCGCCCTCCGCCATGAACAGCCCCTCGGCCGGTTCGCGGCGGCGGCGCAATTCCACGTCGGTCAGGTCGGTGTAGTCGACGAGGCGCGCGTCGGCGGGGTCGTCGAGCATGATCACGGGCACCGCCCCAGTGTCCCAGCCGCGGCCCGGCCACCCGGGACCGCCCTCGGACCGCGGCCGGCTCGCGGTCAGCCCGACAGCGCCACCACGTCGCCGACCACCACGATCGCCGGCGGCCGAATCCCCTGCGCCACCACATCGGCGGCGGCCGAGGCCAACGTCGTGCGCAACACCCGCTGGGTGGCCATGGTGCCCTCCTGGATCACCGCCGCCGGAGTCGTCCCCGCCCGCCCGTGCGCCAGCAGCGCCGAGGTGATCGGCCCGAGTCGCTCCACCGCCATCAGCAGCACCAACGTGCCGCGCAGCCCGGCCAGCGCCGCCCAGTCCACCAGCGAGCGCGGATCCTCCGGCGCGACATGCCCGGAAACCACCACGAACTCGTGCGCCACACCCCGGTGGGTGACCGGGATGCCGGCTATCGCGGGCACCGAGATCGCGCTGGTGATCCCGGGCACCACCAGGCACGGCACCCCGGCCTCGGCACACGCGAGTGCCTCCTCGAAGCCCCGACCGAAGACATAGTTGTCGCCGCCCTTGAGCCGGACCACGAACCGGCCCGCCTTGGCGTGCTCGATCATCGCGGCGTTGATCGCCTCCTGGGCCATCGCCCGTCCGTACGGGATCTTCGCCGCGTCGATCACCTCGACATGCGGCGGCAACTCGCCCAGCAGCGCGCGCGGGCCCAGCCGGTCGGCGATCACCACGTCGGCCTCGGCGAGCAGTCGCCGCCCGCGCACGGTGATCAGGTCCGGGTCGCCGGGTCCGCCACCGACCAGGGCCACTCCGGGCAACGCGCCGATCGGGCGCTCCCCACGAGCGGCCAGCGAACCGTCGTGCAGGCCCTCGACGATGCGATCGCGCACGCCCGCGGCGCGCCGCGGGTCGCCGCCCGCGAGCACGGCCACGGTCAAACCGTCGTGTCGCCCGCTCGCCGGCGTCCACGCGCTGGCGTGCGACGCGTCGTCGCAGCGCACGCAGAACACCCGCAGCGCCTCGGCGTCGGCGGCCACCGCCTCGTTGACCTCGGCCACGTCGGTGGCGGCCAGCGCGTACCACGCGCCGTCCAGGTCACCGGGCGCGTAGGCGCGCGGCAACCAACGCAGTTCGCCGCCGGTCGCCATGCCCTCGACCGCCGGCGTCGCCTCGGGGGCGACCACGAGCACGTCCGCGCCCGCGTCGAGCAGGGCGGGCAGTCGGCGCTGGGCGACCGTACCGGCGCCGACCACGACGACCCGGCGTCCTTCCAGACGCAGGCCGGCGGGATAGGCGGGAGGACCAGGGAGTCGGGACATCGTTCTCACTTTTCCGGGTGGCGCGGGGTGCGCTGCGTACGGTGTTTCTTGATCTTTCGGTGCACGGACGGTTGCTGCCTCGGCGGCGGTCCCCACGATCCCGGTATCGCTCCGGTGTCGCGTCGGCCGTCGCCTGGGCGGTTTTTCCGCGCGGAAAGGGCACCTCTGCCACTCCATCGTGGCGGAGGTGCCCTTCGGCTGCTGCGGGCGGGGGTGGAAATCAGTCGGTTTTGCCGCTGACTCCCGCCGCGTCGAACGTGGCCACATCGTGCAGTACGCGGACCGCACTCTGCACCAGGGGCAGGGCGAGCACCGCGCCGGTGCCCTCGCCGAGCCGCATCTCCAACTCGACCAGCGGACGCAGCGACAACTTCGCCAGGGCCGCCGCGTGGCCGGGTTCGGCCGACCGGTGACCCGCGACGCACGCCTGGATCGACTCCGGCGCGATGGCCTGCGCGACCAGGGCCGCCGCACCGGCGATCACCCCGTCGAGCACGACCGGTACGCGCAGCGCCGCCGCGCCGATGATGTAGCCGGCGAGCGCCGCGTGCTCCAGACCGCCGATCGCGGCCAGTACGCCGATCGGGTCACCGGGATCGGGTTCGTGCCGCGCCAGCGCCGCCTTGACCACCTCGATCTTGCGCCGGTGCGTGGCATCGTCGATGCCCGTCCCGCGACCGGTGATCTCGGCCGGCTCCATCCCGGTGAACACCGAGATCAGCGCGGCGGACGCGGTGGTGTTCGCGATCCCCATGTCGCCGGTGAGCAGACCCCGGTTGCCGGCGGTGACCAGGTCCCGGGCGGTCTCGATGCCGACCTCGATGGCCGCGATCGCCTCCTCGCGGGTCATCGCGGGGCCCTGGGTCATGTCCGCGGTGCCCGGCCGGATCCGGCGCGGCAGCAGTCCGGTCGCGTTCGGCAGCTCGGTCGCGACGCCGACGTCGACGACGCACACCTCGACACCGATCTGCTTGGCGAACGCGTTGACCACCGCGCCGCCGGCGAGGAAGTTGCCCACCATCTGGGCGGTGACCTCCTGCGGCCACGGCGACACGCCCTGCGCGTGCACCCCGTGGTCGGCGGCGAACACCGCGACCGCGGCGGGCTCCGGGATCGGCGGCGGGAAGGTCCGGGCCAGCCCGGACAACTGCGCGCCGATCGTCTCCAGGATGCCCAGCGAGCCGGGCGGCTTGGTCATGTTGCGCTGGTGCTCCCACGCCGCGCCCAACGCCTTGGCGTCGAGCGGACGCACCGATTGCAACGTCTCGTCGAGCAGGCTGACCGGCTCCTCGCCGGGCAGACCGCGGCGACCGTAGGTCTCCTCGTGCACCACCCAGGACAGCGGTCGGGCCTTGGCCCAGCCCGAGGTGGCCAGCTCCGGCTCGTCGGGGAACGCGTCCACGTAGCCCACGCACAGGTAGGCGACCACGTCGATGTGTTCGGGCAGACCCAGTGCCGTGGCCAGCTCGCGCTCGTCGAAGAAGCTCACCCAGCCGACCCCGAGACCCTCGGCCCGGGCGGCCAGCCACAGGTTCTCCACCGCGAGCGCGCTGGAGTAGGGGCCCATCTGCGGTTGGGTGTGCCGGCCCAGCGTGTGCCGGCCGCCGCGGGTGGAGTCCACGGTGACCACGATGTTGACCGGGGTCTCCAGGATCGCCTCGACCTTGATCTCCAGGAACTGCTTGGCCCGGGCCTTGGGCAGCGAGGTGGCGTACGCCTCGCGCTGCCGCTGGGCCAGTTCCTGGACGGTGACCCTGGTTTCCTCGGAGCGGATCACCACGAAGTCCCACGGCTGCGAGTAGCCGACGCTGGGCGCCGCGTGCGCGGCCTCCAACACCCGGACCAGGACGTCGTCCGGCACCGGGTCGGGCCGGAAGCCGGCTCGGACGTCCCGGCGCTCGCGCATCACCCGATGCACCGCCTCGCGCGCCGCGTCGTCGTAACCGGGAGCGGCGGGGCCGCGCTCGATCTCGGGCTCGGGCTCCGCCTCCGCCTCCGGCGTCGCGTCGTCCCCGGGGGTGGGCGTGGACTCGGCCGCGGGCGCTTCGGGTGCCTCGGGCGCCGGTTCCTCGGCCGACGGCGCGGGGTCGGCGGGCGCCGGCGGCTCGGCGGCCACCGGCTCGGAGGCGGGCAGCAGCACGGTGACCGCGGTCGCCGAGACGGGCTCGCCCTCGGGCTCGGCGGGCGCGGGCACCCGGGGTGCGACCGCGTCGGCCTGCCCGCCCTGGGCCCGGTCCGCCGCCAGGGTGCCGACCGGCTCGGCCGGCGGCGGCGGAATCCTGGGGATCTCGCCGCTTCCGCCGGCGACCGCGGGCTGCGGCTGCGGCTCGGACTCGGCGCCGGTGGTGCTCTGGGGGCCGTGCATGGCAGTGCTTTCTTCGGATGTACGGGGATCCGCCGGGCCGACCTCGACCGGCCCGGTGGGCGGCGCGGCCGGGGCGGCGGCTGCCGGGACGGACTCGGCAGCCGTCGCGGGGTGCTCGGCGGTCGGTGCGGTGGGGATCTCCTCGGCGAGGAGTTCCGCCGCGATGGACTGCGTGGTGGGTCCGGCCGGGACCGCGACGGCGGGCGCCGGGTTGCCGGGCCGGGCCGGGGCGACCTCGGCCGACGCGTCGCCGGCCGGCGCGACAGGTGTCGCCTCGACGGACGCGTCGCCCGCTTCGACCGCGGCCGGCACGGCCTCGGCGACCGACTCGGGGCCGGAACCGCTCGGGGCCGGCTGCTCGGCGGGCGCCGGGACCGGGACGGCCTCGGCGACGGGTCGTGCGTCGGCCACCTCCTCGGCGGGCGGCGCGGGCGGCGCGGGCGGCGCGGCCTGCTCGACGGGCGCGGCCGTCGCCGGTGGCCCGGTCGGCGTGACCGGCGCACCTTGAGCAGCCGACCCGGCCTGCTCCACGGGCCCGGGCGCGACGGGCACCACCGGCGGCACCGGCTGGGCCGCGGGTGCGGACTGCGCCACCGGAGTCGGCTGCGCGGCCGACTCGGCCTGCACCGCCGCCTCGGCCGGCACCACCGGCGTGGCCTGCCCGACCGGCGCGGCCGGTTGCGCCGGAGCGGCCTGCGCGAGCGGTACGGCCGCCTCGGTGGTCGGCACGGTCGGGGCCGGCGCGGCCGGCTCCGCCGCCTCGGTGGGCGCACTCGGCGCCACCGGAGCCACACCCTGCTCCGGAACCGCCGCTTCGCCCGCCCCGCCGTCGGCGGGCGCCACGGCCGCGACGGCCTCCGGCGCGACCGCGACGGACTCGGCCTGCGGCTCGGTCGCCGGCGCGGCCGGTGGCGCAGCGGCCACGACCGACGGCGCGGCGTTCGCATCATGGGATGGCTGATCGGCCGCAACGGGCTCCGCCGGTACGGGCGGTGCGACCGGCGCACGCTGCGCCGGCACCTCCGCCACCGTCGGACCCGCGGTCGCCACCGGCGCTTGCGGTGCCGCGACCGCAGCGGCGACGGGCGCGACCGGCTCGGCCGCCGGCTCGGCGACCGCGGCCTCCTCGGCGACCTGCACGGCCACCGGCTCGGGCGGTGGTACCGGCCCGAGCTGCGTTCCGACCGGAATCGCCTCGTGCTCACCCGAATCGGCCGACTCCGAGCCGGTCTCGGGCTTGCGTCGCCGCCCGCCCGTGCCTTCCGGCACGGCGGACCCGGCCGGCGGCGCCTGCTCGGCCGGCACCGCGGGCGCGACGCCCGGCTGCTCCGCGACGGCCGGCGGCGCGGATTCGACGACGGCCTCGGCCACCGCCGGAGCGGCCTCGACCGGCGCCGGCGCGACCGTCGGTTCGGCTTCGGGCACGGCCGCGACCGCCGGCACCGCCGGATCGACCCCGCCCGCCTCGATCACGGCCGGCGGCGGCACGGAAGCGGCCGCTTCCGGGCTGTCGATCGGGCCCGCGACGGGCGCGGCGGGCGGTCCGGTCAGCGCGTCGACGACCGCGTCCGGCGCGGCCTGCACGAACCTGGGATGCGCGGACTGCGGCGGCACACCCGGCAACGGCTGCGGTATGGCCGGCGCGGTGACCCCCTGCGCGTGCTCGACCACCGGCGGAGCCGGCGGCGCGGGCTGCTCGGCGACCGGCGGAGCCGGCGGCGCGGGCTGCTCGGCGACCGGCGCGGCGGGCGCGACCGCCTCGACCGGTGCGGCTGCCGCGACCGGCACCGACTCGACCGGCTGCGGCGCGGCCGGCGGCGGTACCACCGGCACCGCCTGCATCGGCGTGGGCTGCGCCGGAATACCGGTGTTCACCGCGTCCCCCACGGGATGTGCCCCGCTGTGCGGCCCGGCCTGCTGCGGCACCGGGCCGCGGCCGACCCGGCGCTGCCGACGCGGCGGCAGGGTGGTGCGCTGCGGCACCGCGGCGGCGACCGGGAACGGCGGGGTGTCCGCCGGATTCCCACCGGCCGGGGCACTCGGCTGCGCGGGTGCCGGCGGCTGCGGTGCCGGCGACTGCTCGGTCTGCTGCGGCTGGTCCACGGTCTGCGCCACGCGCACACGTTGGCGCAGCCGACCGCCGGTGATCCCGGGCTGCTCGACGAACGCGCCGGCCGCCGGGTCGGGCACGGCACCCGACGGCGCCTCGGGCCCGGCCGCGGGTGCGGCCGGTGGCACGTCCGTGCCGTACTCGGCGCCCGGCTGCCCGACGATCGTCGGCACGAACCGCGGCGCGGCGGGCGGCGGTACGACGGGCACCGCCTGCGGGGGCGGCGCGGCGGGAGCGGGCACGGCCTGGGCCGGCACGCCTTGCCCGGGCACGCCTTGCCCGGGCACACCCTGCACGGGCACACCCTGGGCCGGCGCCGGATACGGCTCGGCCACGCCCTGCGGTGCGCCGTACTCCCCGGGGCCGAACCCCTGGACCGGCTGCGGGACTTCCTGATGCGGCGTCATCGGGCCGGGCGGATACGGGATCTGACCGGCCGTCATCGGCGCGGCATAGGTCTCCGGCGATTCCGGCTCGTCGATGATCATCGCGGCGAACATGCCGGACTGCGGGCCGGGTACGGCGTCGTACGCCTGCTCGATCGGCGACACCGGTACCTGTCCCGAGGCGTCGTCGCCGGCCGCGGCCATGCGATCGGCCAGGGACATCCCCGGTGCGGCCGGCATCGGCACGTTCGGGTCGGCCCAGCCGGCCTGTGGCCCCGGCATCAACAGCGAGTCCTCGTCGTCCAGATCGTCGTACGGGTATGGACCGGCCGGTTCCCCCACCGGACCGGTGCCGGCGGCGTGCCTGGCGGGGGCAGGGCCCACGCCCTCCCCAGCAGGTCGGCGCTCGTCGGCTTCGCTCATGTAACTACTCCTTCCAGGGCAGCCGCGAAGGCCAGCGTCGTGGCACGATCCCGCACCGCGATCCGAAGCCAATCCGGGCCGAGGCCCGGAAAAGTGTCGGCCCGCCGAACCGCGTAGCCTCGCTCCCTCAGCTGCTCGCGGATCTCTGGGCCCCCCTCGATCCGCGCGAGCACGAACGAGGAACGGGGAACGACCGGTAGCCGAATCCCCGAAACCGTGCGCAGCCTCTCCACGAGGTACGAACGGTCAGCCGCGAGCGTAACGGCCAACGCCTCCGCCTGCGCGAGCGCCTCCGGCGTGCAGCACGCCTCGGCGGCGATCAACGCCGGTGTCGACACCGACCACAACGGCTGAGCGTCCGTGAGGATGCGCACCAGATCCGGGGAAGCCAGGACGTAACCGATTCGAAGTCCGGCCAACGCCCAGGTTTTCGTGAGACTTCGCACAACCACGAGCCCGGGCAGATCGCGTCGCTCGGCCACGCTTTCGGGCTCGCCCGGAATGGTGTCGGCGAACGCCTCGTCGACCACCAGGATTCGGCCGGGGCGCGCGAGTGCGGCGATCGTGGCCGCCGGGTGCAGCACCGAGGTGGGATTGGTCGGGTTGCCCAGGACGACCAGGTCGGCCTCGTCGGGAATCCGGGCCGGGTCGAGGGCGAAGCCGTCGTGCTCGTCCAGCAGCACCCGATGCACGGTGTGCCCGGCGGCCCGCAACGCGGCCTCGGGCTCGGTGAACTGCGGGTGCACGACCACCGCGTGCCGAGGGGTCAGGGTGCGGGCGAGCAACACGAACGCCTCGGCGGCGCCCGCCGTGGGCAACACCTCGGCGACCGGGCGCCGATGTCGCGCCGCGATGGCCGCCCGGGCCCGACCGGTGTCGGGGTAGGCGGCCAGGTCGGCCAGGCTCGCGGTGAGGCGGCGCACGAGCCACGGCGGCGGGGCCGCGAGCCGGACGTTGACCGCCAGGTCCACCAGTCCCGGCCCGATCTCCGCGTCGCCGTGGTGGCGCAGATCCACGTCCGGTGCGACGTCCGCGCCCGGTGCGCCGTCCCGTTCGTCGGGATTGGGCCCGTCGAGTTCCGTCATCGCGTCACTGCCCATGTCCGTGGTTCCGTACCCCTGCCCGGTGCCCCTGCCCCGCCCGTGTCGTTCGTGTCCATGATGGTGGTGATGGTGCCCGGTCCGACGGCCGGGGTCCCGGCGTTGACCGTGAGCCGGCACTTCCCGATCGGTTCGCGGTACGAAATCGACTGCCACATCGCCGAATCCGCCCATTCCGGTACCGATCACGGCGTTTGTTGTTCCGCTTCCCGGCTCGCCGTCACGTTCACCCGCCGGCGACCGGCCGCCGGCGGGCCACCGCGACCGTACAGCGCGGACGCGCACCCACGCCGCGCGTCTTGGCCACCAGCAACTCGCCCAACGGCAGGCCCGGTACCGGCCCCAGCAGCGCGGCGGCCTCGGCCACGCCCGGCGTGCCGACCGCCGCCCGCACCCGCTCGCTCGGATGCGGCACCGGCACCGCGGCGAGTTCCTGTGCCGCCCGCGCGAACAACGGCAGTCCGAGCAGCGCCGCTCCCCCGACCAGACCCGGCTCGTCGACCCGGGCCGTCACGGTCACCAGCGCCCACACCGCCGAACGCGCCAGACCGGCCCGCGCGAGCACGGCGCACACGCTGGCGCACACCTCCCTGGCGTCCACCCCACGCGCCGCCCCGACCCCCACCACCAGATCCGGCACCATCGACGCCGCGTCGACCGTGGCCGAATCCAGCCCCCGCGCGGCGCCCGACACCTCGACTCCCGCCGCCCGGGCGGCAGTCGCCCGCCCGCCCGACACCCGATCCGCCGTCAAGTCCGGTCCCCCCACACCACGAACACCGGATGCGCCGGTTCCAGTCGCTGGGCGCCACCGGAGACCGGCGCCAGCCGCGAAGCCTGCAACAGACAGCCCTCCACGGTGTAACCCGCACGCTCCAGCACCGCGCGCGACTCGGCCACCCGATCCACCTCGGACATCGCGGCCACGATCCGCTCCGGCCGACGCGCCGCACACGCGGCCACCGTCGAGGGCCCGCCGCCCCCGACGAACACCACGTCCGGCAACGGCAATCGGGACAACACCTCGGGGGCCTTCCCGTGCACCACCCGCACCTCGACCCCGAACCGGCCGGCGTTCTCGGCGATCAGGTCGCACCCGAACGCCTCCTGCTCGACCGCCACCACCGCCGCGCCGTGCCGCGCGCACTCGATGCCCACCGACCCGCTGCCCGCCCCTATGTCCCAGACCAGGTCGCCCAGCCGCGGCCCGAGTCGGGCCACCGCCAGCGCGCGCACCTCGGCCCGGGTGATCGCGCCCGCCCGATGCGCGTACACGTCCTCCGCCACCGCCCAGCCGCGCACCGACCCCGGAAAGCCGGGGCGTTCGCCCGCCAGCCAACCCGCCGTCGCGCCCGCCCGCAGGGCCGGCCCGATCACGATCACCACGTCCACATCGGACCACTCGTGCTCGATCGCGTGCTCGGCGGAGACCATGGAGATCTCCTCCCGATCGGTGCCCAGGCGCTCGCACACCACGAAGGTGCGCGGCACATCCGGGAGCAGCGCGGCGAGTTCGGCCGGACCCGCGCCCGGACCGGTGAGCACCGCGACCTTGCCGAACGCCCGACACACGTTCGCCGCGCGCCGCACGTCCCGCCCCAGGGCGTTGACCACCCGCGCGTCGTCCCACGGCATCGAGGCCCGCGCGAACGCCAGCGCCACCGAGGACACCGCCGGCACGATCTCCAGTTCCAGGCCGTACTCGGCCCGGCGCAACAACCGCACGATCCCGAAGAACCCGGGGTCGCCGACGGCCAACACCACCGCGACGCCGCGATGCGCGCCGATGCGTTGCGCGGCCACGTGCACGTTGCCCAGCACCATCCGCTCGGCGCCCTCGGGCACCGCGACGGCGGCCAACAGCCGTTCCGGGCCCGCCACCAGGGTCGCCGTCCGCAACGCCTGCACCGCCGCGGCCGACAGCGGCGCGCCGTCGTACCCGATCACGATCACCCGATCAGCCATGGCCATCCCCCTCGCCGCGCCGAATCCCGGGGGAGGTTCGGCGCGTGGTCACGCGGCGGCGCCCCCGAAGGGGAGCCCGTACCCGTCACGACGTCGACTCCCCCGTCCGAGGTTGCGGCGATCACCGCCCGAGCGTGCGCTCCCGCGCGCGGTCGGTAATCGGCCACGCCCGCGCGTCCGCACCCGGATCCGCGCCACCCGCGCCCGCCGGGTCCGCCGCGAGCGCGCACGACCGGGCGAACCGCCGGGCCAGATCGGGCGCGCCGGCCCAGTGCGCGTGCAGATACGACGCGTGCACCGATCCGGCGATGTGCCCTTCCAGACCCGAGTCGCCCAGACTCCACGCCGCCCGGCGCCCGGCCCGCGGCGTCAACGTCGTGCGGTGAAACTCGTGTCCGCGCACCACCCGACCGGTCGGGGCGAGCACCGAGTCGTGCGCGGCCGTCGCCTCCCGATAGCCCAGGGTCAGCCGCTCGGTCATCCGCGCGTCCGCGTCCAGCACACCGCACATCGGCGCACCGTCCAACGTCCGGGCCAGGTACAGCAGACCCGCGCACTCGGCCGCGATCGGGCCGCCGCGCGCGGCCAACGCCAGCACGTCCGCGCGCAGCGCCGAATTGGCGGACAACTCGGCCGCGTACACCTCCGGAAAGCCGCCGCCCAGCACCAGGCCCGCCGTGCCCGCCGGCAGCCGTTCGTCCCGCAGCGGGTCCACGGTGACCACCTCGGCCCCGGCCGCGCCGAGCAGTTCGGCGGTCTCCGCATAGGCGAAGGTGAACGCCGAACCGCCCGCGAGCGCGATGGTGGGCCGCCCCGGAATCGGGCCGGCCACCTCGCGCACCGGGTCCCACGGCGCGTCCGGCAGCGGACCCGCACCCGCCGCGATCCGCCGCACCCGGGCCAGGTCCACGCTGCGCGCGATCAGTTCGCCGAGCGCGTCCACCGTGCGCACGGCGTCCGCGTGCCGTTCGGCGACCGGGACCAGGCCCAGGTGCCGGGCCGGTTTGGCGATCGCTTCGTGCCGGCGCAGCACACCCAGCACCGGCATGCCGATCTCGTCCAGTGCCTCGCGCAACATGCTCTCGTGCCGGTCCGAGCCGACCCGGTTCAGGATCACCCCGGCCACGCCCACGTCCGGATCGAACGCGTCGAATCCGCGCACCAACGCGGCCACCGAGCGGCTCTGCGCCCGCGCGTCCACGACCAGGACCACCGGCGCCGCGAGCAGCCGCGCGACGTGCGCGGTGGAGGCGTATCCACCGCGCCCGGCCGCACCGTCGAACATGCCCATCACGCCCTCGACCACGGCCAGATCCGCGCCGCGCGCGCCGTGCGCGAACAGCGGCGCGATCCGCTCCTCGCCGACCAGGAACGGATCCAGGTTGCGCCCGGGCCTGCCGGCCGCGAGCGCGTGATAGCCGGGATCGATGTAATCCGGCCCCACCTTGTGCGGCGACACGACGTCGCCGCGTCGGGTGAAGGCCGCGATCAGCCCGGTGGCGACGGTGGTCTTGCCGTGCCCGGAGGCCGGCGCGGCGATCACCACGCGCGGCAGCGCCGAAGCACTCACCACTCGATGCCTCGCTGGCCCTTTTGCCCCGCGTCCATCGGGTGCTTGATCTTGGTCATCTCGGTGACCAGATCGGCCGCCTCGATCAGGCGCGGGTCCGCGTCGCGGCCGGTGATCACCACGTGCTGGCTGCCGGGCCGATCGCGCAACACCGCGACCACCTCGTCCACGTCCACCCAGCCCCACTTCATCGGATAGGTGAACTCGTCGAGCACGTACACCCGATGGGTCTCGGCGGCCAGGTCGCGCTTGATCTGCTCCCAGCCCTGGCGGGCCGCCTCGGCGTGATCGTCCTGGGTGCCCTCGCGCTGGATCCAGGACCAGCCCTCGCCCATCTTGTGCCAGGTGACCGGGCCGCCCTCGCCGGTCTCGGTGTGCAGCCGCCCGAGCGTGCGCAACACGTTCTCCTCGCCGACCTTCCACTTCGCCGACTTCACGAACTGGAACACCCCGATCGGCCAGCCCTGATTCCAGCCGCGCAGGGCCAGCCCGAACGCCGCGGTGGACTTGCCCTTGCCGGGCCCGGTGTGCACGACGACCAGGGCCCGATTGCGACGCTGACGCGTGGTCAGCCCGTCGGCGGGCACGTGCGTGGGAACGCCCTGCGGCATGATGATCTCCCTTGTTATGTGGAACGTCGGCCCTGACCGGGCACGTTGACGAAAACACGAGCGTGACACCGACCGGCGGGCCGGGCGTCAGGCCACCGAACGCACATCCCGCACCAGCCCCGCCAGACCGTCCGCCGCCAGTTCCTGCAACGTGACCACCGGAGCGCCCAGATCCCCGGCCAGCCGCGCCGCCAACCCGAGCCGAACCGGCCCGCTCTCGCAGTCCACCACCAACGACGCGACCCCCGTCGCGGCCAGCAGCCGAGCCGCCCGCCGGCTCTCGCCCAGCGCGTCCCGGCCGCCCGTCGCCCGCCCGTCGGTGACCACCACCACCAGCGCCCGGCGCAGCGGATCGCGCAGCCGCTCCACCCGCAACGTCTCGTGGGCACGCAGCAGTCCGGCCCCCACCGGGGTACGCCCGCCGGTGGGCAGCGCGGCCAGCCGGGCCGCGCCGATCTCGACCGAGGAGGTCGGCGGCAGGACCAGCGCGGCGTCCGCGCCGCGGAAGGTGACCAGGCCGACCTTGTCCCGCCGCTGGTAGGCGTCCAGGAGCAGCGACAACACCGCGCCCTTGACCGCGCTCATGCGCTTGCGCGCCGCCATCGACCCGGACGCGTCCACCACGAACAACACCAGGTTGCCCTCGCGGCCCTCCCGGACCGCCTCGCGCAGATCCGCGCGCCGCAACACCAGCCCCGCGCCGGTGCGGCCGCGCGCCTTCTGGTGCAGCGCCGCCGCCCGCACGGTGGCCGCGACGTGCAGTCGGGTCACCCGGCCGGCCGCGACCTGGGCCCCGGTGGTGCGCCCGCTCGCGGTCCGTGCGCGCGAGCGGCGCCCGGCCGCTCCCTGGCCCACCCCGGGCACCGAGAACAGCCGGGTGCGGTACGGCTCGGCCGCGGCGACGGCGGCCTGCTCGCGTCCCGTGCCGGAGGGGGCGGGCGCACCCTCGACGGACGCGTCCTCGGTACCGGGCGTCGAACCGGGCGCCGCCTCGGTCGACTTCGGCGCCTGTGTCGCGTTCCCCGACCCGTCGGAGCCGTTCGACCCGTCCGGGCCGTCGGCGTCCGACGGCGGCGACCCGCCACCGTCCGGCCCACCGTCGTCCGGCCCGTCCCCCTCCGGTTCCGGCTCGGGTTCCGGCTCCGGCTCGTCCGGGTCGCGCAGCGCCTCGTCGAGCAGTTCCTCGTCCAACCCCGGGGCGTCGAAGGGGTTGCGCCGCCGCCGGTGCGGCAACGCGAGCAGCGCCGCCCGGCGCACGTCCTGCGCCGTCACCTCGGTCCGCCCGTGCCAGGCGGCCAGCGCGATCGAGGTGCGCGCCGTGACCAGGTCCGCACGCATCCCGTCCACCTCGAACGACGCGCACACCCGCGCGATCCGCTCCAACTCGGCGTCCGGAAGCACCACATGGGCCAGCGCCGTGCGGGCACGCAGGATGCGCTCGGCCAACTCGGCGTCCTCGCCCGCCCAGCGCGCCGCGAACGCGTCGGGGTCGGCCTCGTACGCCAACCGTCGGCGCACCACCTCGGCCCGCTCGCGCGGCTCCCGGCTGGCCGCGACCTCCACGGTCAGCCCGAACCGGTCGAGCAACTGCGGTCGCAGCTCGCCCTCTTCCGGGTTCATCGTGCCCACGAGCAGGAACCGCGCGGCGTGCCGCACCGACACCCCCTCGCGTTCGACGTGCGAGGTGCCCATCGCGGCCGCGTCCAGGAGCAGGTCCACCAGGTGGTCGTGCAGCAGGTTGACCTCGTCGACGTACAGCACGCCCCGGTGGGCCGCGGCCAACAGGCCGGGCTCGTACGCCTTGACGCCCTCGGTCAGGGCGCGCTCGATGTCCAGCGAGCCGGCCAGTCGGTCCTCGCTGGCGCCGACCGGCAGTTCGACCAGGCGCGCGGCGCGGGCGCTCCCGCCGCTCGCCGCGTCGTGCGGGCCGTCCGGGCAGTGCGGGTCCGGGGCGTCCGGATCACAGGAGAAGCGGCAACCGGGCACCACCGCGACCTCGGGCAGTTGGCCGGCGAGGGCCCGCACCATGGTCGACTTGGCGGTGCCCTTCTCGCCGCGCACGAGCACGCCACCGACCGCGGGCGAGACCGCGTTGAGGACGAGCGCCAGCCGCAGATCGGCCAGGCCCACGATCGCGGAGAACGGGTACGCGGCGCTCACCGGCGGGCTCCCGCGCCGGATATGCCGTCAGTTGTCACAAAGCACGCAGGCATGCGCCGTCGGCCTCCCTCGGGTGTCCACGCCCTGGTCGGTTGCGGAACCCGCGAACCGGGCCCCGGACAGCGGCAAGTCTCTGGCTCACGCCCGCCCGACGGCGCGCGTTCACAGTGGCGGGACCGCTCCGGGTTGCCGCACCGCGCCGCCTCTCTCGGACGTACCGGTGTCGAGGTGTGCCCGAACCCTCGTGGAGCACGCACATACCTCGACACCGGGCCCGAAGGTGCTCCGCGCGATACGCCGGATTCCTTCCCTGCTGTCGGCGACAGCCTCTCATACGCCCGAAAACGCGCCGCGGCCCCCGCCCGAGGACGGGGGCCGCGGTGGCCGCGAGTGTGCTCGGGAGACGTCCCGGGCGCGGGTCGGATCAGAACGCCGGGAGCACGTTGCCCTTGTACTCGTCGGCGATGTACTTCTTCACCTCGGGCGAGTTCAGCAGCTTGGCCAGCTTCTGCACGCGCGGGTCGTTCTCCTTGCCCTTCTTGACCACCAGGACGTTCGCGTAGGGGTTGTTCTCCGCCTTCTCCACCGCGATGCCGTCCTTGCCCGGGGTCAGCTTGGCGGTCAGCGCGTAGTTGCCGTTGATCACCGCGCCGTCCACGTCGTCCAGCGCGCGGGGCAGTTGGGCCGCCTCGATCGCCTTGAACTTGAGCTTCTTCGGGTTGTCCGCAATGTCCTTCTCGGTCGCCGTGGTGCCCGCGCCGTCCTTGAGCTTGATCACACCGTTGTCGGCGAGCAGCTTGAGCGCGCGACCACCGTTGGTGGCGTCGTTGGGGAACGCGATGGTCGCGCCCTCCTTGAGGTCGGCGAGCGACTTGACGTTCTTGGAGTAGAGGGCCAGCGGCTCCAGGTGCACCGGCACGACCGGGACCAGGGTGGTCTTCTTCTCCTTGTTGAACTCCTCCAGATACGGCTTGTGCTGGAAGAAGTTGGCGTCGACGTTGCCCTCGTCCAGGGCCGGGTTCTGCTGGGTGTAGTCGGCGAATTCCTTGACGTCCAGCTTCAGGCCCTCCTTCGCCGCGAGGTTGTCCTTGATGTACTTCAGGATCTGCGCGTGCGGGACGGCGGAGGCGGCGACCTTGAGCGGGTCGGAGGCGGACGAGCCCTTCTTGTCGTCGCTGCCGCAGGCGGCGAGACCGAGTCCGAGGGCGGCGACGGCGGAGAGGGCGACGAACTTGTCGATACGCACGAAGAGTGCCTTTCCGGGTGGTGCGGTGTACGCGGGCGGAATGCCTCGCGTCCTAACGGTGGGCGAGCCTGCGGGAGAGCAGATCGCCGAGGAATTGCACGAGTTGAACCAGGACGACGAGCACCGCGATGGTGACGAGCATCAGGTTCGTCTCGAAGCGTTGGTAGCCGTAGCGGATGGCCAGGTCGCCGAGGCCGCCGCCGCCGACCACGCCCGCCATCGCGGAGTAGCCGACGATCGCGACGATGGTCACCGTGATCGCGGAGATGATCGAGGGCACCGCCTCGCGCACGAGCACCTTGCGCACGATGGTGATCGTGCTCGCGCCCATCGACTGCGCGGCCTCGATCAGTCCCCGGTCCACCTCGCGCACCGCGGTCTCCACCAGCCGCGCGAAGAACGGGATGGCGCCCACGGTGAGCGGCACGATGGCGGCGTCGGTGCCGATCGTGGTGCCGGTCACCCAGCGGGTGAACGGGATCAGCGCGACCAGCAGGATCAGGAACGGGACCGAACGGCCCACGTTGACCACCAGGCCGAGCAACTTGTTCGCCGGCGCGAACGCGAGCGGACCGCCCCGGTCGGTGAGCACGAGCAGGAGCCCGATCGGCAATCCGATCAGCACGGTGATCAGCGTCGCGACGCCGACCATGTACAACGTCTCCTGGGTCGCGGTCTCCAGCAGCGGCCGCATCTCGGACCAGGTCATCTTCAGATCTCCTTGCCCGCGAGCGCCACGCCGTCGGCGGCGGCGACGTCGGCGTCCGACTCGATGGGGGTGGCCGGGCCCTCGTCGAGCACGTCGACCTGCAGGCCCTGCTCGCGCAGGTAGCCGATCGGCACCACGTTGTTCTCGAACGTGCCGTCCAGCGAGATCCGCATCCGGCCGATCTGCCGGCCACCGACGCTCTCCACGGCCGCGCCCAGCACGTTGACGTCCACGTTGTAGGTGCGCGCGAGGGTGGAGATGAACGGCTGCGCCGTCTCCTCGCCGCGGAAGGTGATGTCCACCACGGTGCGGCCCGCCGGCACGCCGGGCGGGCCCAGCGGGAACATCTCCCGGGCCAGCCGCGAGTCGGAACGGCCCAGCAGTTCAGCCACCGTCCCGGACTCGATGATCCGGCCGCCCTCCATCAGGGCCGCCGAGTCGCAGATGTTCTTGACCACGTCCATCTCGTGGGTGATCAGCAGGATGGTCAGGCCGAGCCGGTCGCGCAGGTCGCGCAGCAGCGCCAGGATCGAGCGGGTGGTCTCCGGGTCGAGCGCCGAGGTGGCCTCGTCGGACAACAACACCCGCGGCTCGGCGGCCAGCGCACGGGCGATGCCCACCCGCTGCTTCTGCCCGCCGGACAGTTGCGCGGGGTACGCCTTGGCGTGCTCGGCCAGCCCGACCAGATCGAGCAGTTCGCCGACCCGGCGGGCCCGGTCCCGGCGCGGGATGCCGGCGATCTCCAGCGGCACCGCGACGTTCCCGGCGACGGTACGACTGGAGAGCAGGTTGAAGTGCTGGAAGATCATCCCGATGCCGCGCCGTTCGGCGCGCAGCGCGCTCGCGGACAGCGCGGTCAGGTCGCGCCCGCCCACCTCGACCACGCCCGACGTGGGGCGCTCAAGCAGGTTCAGGCAGCGGATCAGGGTGCTCTTGCCGGCGCCGCTGCGGCCGAGCACGCCGAAGATCTCGCCTTCCCGCACCTGCAGGTCGACGTGGTCGAGCGCGGTCACCTGCCGTTCTCGGCTGCGATAGACCTTGCTCAGGGCAGTGGTACGGATCACCGTGAAGTCCTCGGGTGGATGCGCGTGCCGAATCGGGCCCGATCAGGGGCCGCGCGATTTCGTCACACAGGGGGGCGTGGCGGGGATGACACCGGGGGCGCGAAGCGCTCGGCCCGGGTGAGGGATCAGGCCCTCAAATCCTCAACAGCCACACATTCGACAGGTCCGACACGAACGGCACATGCGACGACAACCCATGGCGTCAGCCGCGGTGTCGGATGTGTGAGCCGTCGTGAACATGATCCGATTAAAGCAGACACCCACCCGGCAATGGAAATGTCATCCCGCCGGGCTGCCTGCGACCGGAACCGGCGAAGCCCCGGCGGCCATGGATTCCAAGGTCACCGGGGCTTCGGGGCCGCCGCGCGTCGCTTCGCGCGGCGCGGGTCGATCAGGCCGCGAGCACGGCCGTCTTGCGCAGGTAGACCAGGCTCAGCCGGGGGCTGATCTTCTCGATCCGGCCGGAGACGTAGCCGAGGCGCTCGTACAGGCGCAGGTTGTTCTCGCTGCGGTGACCGGTGAACAACTCGTACTCGGCCGCGTCGGCGAGCTTCTCCTCGATCGCGCGCAGCAGGCGGGTCCCGAGCATGTGCCGCTGCAGCCGGGGGTGCACGACCAGTTTGCCGATCCGGGCCACGCCGTCCTCGACGGTGCCGCGCACCGAGCCGACGACCTCGTCGCCCAGGCGTGCCACCAGGATGGTGTGCGTGTCGAACTCGGTGCGCAGGCTCTCCAGGCTCTGCGTCAGCGGCTCGATGCCGTAGTCGTTGTACAGGGCTGCTTCGCCCTGGTAACAGAGGTACTGAAGCTTGAGGATCTGCTCGGCGTCGGATACGTCCGCCGTGCCGATGCCTACGTTCTGCCCCATCGGATTGCTCCCCTGATCGCCCTGATCACCGTGCGGATGTGTGTGCCGCAGCGTCCTGTCACAGTGCCTTCGCAAAGGGGGAGGGTTGTCCCCTTTCGAACGCTCGCTTGAGCACTCGCTCGAACACTGCATTCGTCACTGTTCCACACGGCTTTTCCCGGTCTTCTACCCGGCCCTCACCTACGCGCAATCCGCCGTTCAGGCAACCGCTTCGGCCAACTGCCCTCGATCGAGTGATCGGCGGGTCGCTCGGTCGATCCGCTACAGGCCGGTGACCCGACGCACGACGCCCTCCTTGAGCGCCCGCACGGTCGAGAACGGCTCGGTGACCCGGTGCACCAGCAGGGTCAGGTGCGCGTCGGCGCCCACCACGTATCGCGATCTGGGCGACTTGACGGTGGCCGCCTCGACGATCGTGGCGGCCACCGTCTCCGGCTCGCTCCACAGCGGCTTCATGATCGAAAAGCCCAGGTCCATCCGCTGGAAGGCGGTCGCGAACGCCCCGCCGCGGTGCCGCTCGACGGCCTCGGCCATCTCGTCGGTGACACCGCTGCGGAAGCCGCCGGGCGAGACCACCACGACGTCGACCCCGGCGCCCGCCACCTCCACCCGCAGCGCGTCGGAGACCGCCTCCATCGCGTGCTTCCCGGCCTGATACCAGCCCAGCAGCGGGTAGTTGATCTGTCCGGCGAGCGAGGAGATCTGGATCACCCGGCCCCAGCCGCGCCCGCGCATGTGCGGAATGGCCAGTCGGGCCAGCCGCATCGGGCCGAACAGCGCGGTCTCCATCTGGTGTCGGGCGTCCTCCTCGGACACGTCCAGCACCGGCGCGAAGGAGGTGCCGCCCGCGTTGTTCACCAGGATGTCGGGGCGCACCTCCTCGATCACGTCCTTGCCGCCCGCCGCGTCGGTGATGTCCAAAAGCACGGTGCGCACCTCGACGCCGGCCGCGGCCGCCGCCTCGGCGACCGCCTCCGCCTTCGCCGCCGTGCGCACCGTGCCCACCGTGCGCACGCCCGCCGCGGCGAACGCGAGCACGGTGGCCAGCCCCAGGCCCGAGTTGGCCCCGGTGACCAGTGCCGTTCTGCTCACGCGCGACCCGCCTCGACGCCGGCGGCACGCGATCTCGGCTGCCCGCGGCGCGCGCCGGCGCCTTGGACCGGCTTGGCCGCGGCGCTCATGCTCGCGCCCTTGCCGGCCCGTGTGGGCGAGCCCGCATCCGACGCCCCGGCCACCCGGCCGCGCCGCGGCGGGAGCACCTTGACCACGGCCGGCTCGACTTCGCCTTCGGCTTCGGTCTCGGGCTCGGGCTCGGGCTCGGGCTCGACCGGGAGATCGTGCGCGTGCCGTGCCGGCGCGATCTCGTCGGCCGCCTTCAGCAGCAGGTTGAGCTGCTCGACGATGCTGTCGGCCAGCGCGAACGGGTCCGGCAGCGCCTCCTTGTCCGCGAGCACGCCGATGTCGATCCGGTCGTGGTAACTCATGCCACCGATGAACAATCCGAAGCCGTCGGCGATGATTCCCATCGAATGAAATGCCTCCACCTTCTGCCCGTGGGCATACAGGGGCGTGCGCGGACCGGGCACGTTCGACACGGTGACGTTGCACAACGCGGGCAGCACGGACGCCAGTCGCGCGTCCCGGTACAGACCGCCCAGCAGGCCCAGCAGGGCCGGCGGCGGGGTCTCGGCCAGGCCGGTGAGCAACTCGCTGCCCATCGCGCTCTGTACGGCCTTGGCCGCGTCGGAGTTCTCGTGGATGCACAGCAGCCGCTCGGCGGGCTCCGCGACATCGGTGGCCAACCCCACGAGCATGCCGGTGATCAGGTTGCCGCCCGCCCGTTCGCCACCGTGCGTGGCGTCCACGGGCACCGTGGCGATCAGCTCCCGCTCGGGCAACTCGCCCAGCCCGTCGAGCTGTTCGCGTAGCGCTCCGGCCACGATCGCGAGCACGACATCGTTGACCTTGACCCCGAAGACGTTCTTGACCAGCTTGACGTCGGGCAACGACACGGTGCAGAACCCGTACGAACGCCGTTTGCCGATCGGCTCGTTGTACCGGGTCCTGGGCACGTTCAGCGGCAACGCCTGTGCCAGCCGCCCGGTCAGCGCGGCCTGCACGACACCCTGCCCCAGCCGCCCGAGTTGCCGACCCACCCGGACCGGGGTGCCGGCCAGCGAGAGCGCGCCCTCGCGCACCGCCTGCCAACCCTGCGGCGGTTCGATCACCTCGATCGGCGTGCCCACCGGAACCGGGTCCACGTCGACCGGCGCGTGCGGATCCGCGTCGAAGAAGATCTCCTGCATGGCCGCGCCGGAACGGCCGTCGATGCACGCGTGATGCACCTTCCACAGATGCGCCACCCGCCCGTGCTCCAGGCCCTCGATGATCCACCACTCCCACAACGGTCGATCCCGCGGCAGCCGGTGTCGGTAGATCTCCTCGGCCATGGCGGTGAGTTCACGCCGGCCGCCCGGGGCCTCCAGGGTGGCCCGGCGCAGGTGGTTCGCCGGCTCGAAGTCGGGGTCCTCGACCCAGTGCGGTCGGGCCAGCCCCCACGGGCCCTGAACCAGTTTGCGTCCCAGCAGCGGCAGCCGGGGCAGCCGCGCGGCCAACGTGCGTTCGAAGGCCGCGTGGTCGACCCGGCCCCCGGTGTCGGAGGCGTCGACGATGGTCAGGCAGACCACGTGCGCCGGCCACTCCTGCGACTCCAGGGCCAGAAAAGCCGAATCCAGACCGGAGAGCTTCACCAGGTATTCCTCCTCCCGATGCCCGACGAGGTCAGGGCATCCTCGATGAAGCGGCGCGCCTCCCGGTTCCACACGGCTCCCAGGTGCGAGCCGCGGTACCAGCAGACGGATGGTTCCTCCCAGTGCTTCCAGAGCCGATACGCCTGCTGCGGGGTGGCCATGCGATCGGCCAGGCCGGCGTAGACGAAGCGGCGCTCCAACGGCACCCGAGGGGTGATCGCCAGCGGCGAGACCACCCGGTGGACCGTCTCGGCCTCGTCGCCGAGCAGGCCCGCCGCGCGCACCTCGCGCCTGATGTCCTCGGGCGCGTGATGCGACATCACCCACGCCATGTCGACCGAGGGGACGCCGACGATCACGCAGTCGAGTTCCTCCAGGCCCGCGACCAGGGCGGCGACGTACGCGCCGAGCGAGAGGCCGTGTACCGCGATCGGGGTGTCCCCCTGCCGGCGGATCCAGTCCAGGCAGCGGCGCACGTCCCACACGGCCTGGCCCAGGCCGTGCACGTTGCCGAGGTAGTCGAACGAGATGAACGGCGTGTCCTGGGCCCGCGCGGACTTGCGCGGCCCGTGCATCGGCAACACCGGGTGGATCACGTTGACGCCCAGTTCGCGGTGCAACCGCAGCGAGTGGAACGCGGTCAGGTCGCCCGGACGCCCCATGCCGAAGCCGTGCAGGTTCACCAGCCACGGCCGCGGCTTGCCGGGGTGGCGCAGCACATACGCCCACACCCGCTGGTTCGCGCCCGCCGCCTGCCACCGGGTGGCGCCCGGCACGCCCGCCCAGGGCACGTATTCGCTGTCGAAGGCAAGCTGTTCGTACCCGATCGTGCCGTAGAGCCTGCCCCGCACCACCGGATCGATCAGCGCCGGCGGCCGGGGATGGAACAGGGTCGGGTCGTCCAGATAGGTCTCGGCGCGGAACTTGTGCACCGCGTCGGTAATTTCCTCGCGGATGCGCCGGGCGTCGTCGGGATCCGGCGAGAGCCGACCGGTCGCCAGCAGCGCGACCACGACCTCGTCCAGGAAGGCCGCGTAGACCAGCCCCGGCGTGGGAAACACGGTCGGCATGTCCGGATAGTGGCGGCGTTCGGCCCGCAGCGAGCGCACATACGAGCGCACGCCGAATCCCACGGATTGCGGCACGCTGCGCAGCAGCCCGCCGATCGGCAGCTCCGAGAGCATGGAAGCGGACTTCGCAGCCTCGAAACGTATGCGGCGCAGGTGATCGAGCACGCCGATCCCTCCCCTCGATCAGGGCCGACCCTAGTACGCGACGCACGGAGCGAACACGGTCAATCGCGTTTGGTAACAGCGATTTCACATATGGGACTGGAACCTCGACTTCCGCTCACATCCGCGCAACAGGCGCGAAACCGACTGCAATTCGTCCCCGGGCACGACCGCCGATTCCCGACATGCCGATGGGCCCGCTTCCTCCCCCCGGAGAATGCGGGCCCATCGTCTCAGCTCGAACGCGGCGCCGTGGTGTTACACGCCGGCCCACTTGCGCTGGGCGGCCAAGTCCAGCCGAATCTCCGCGAGTTGCTCGGCGACCCGGACCGGGGCGGTGCCACCGCGCCCGTCCCGCGAGGCCACCGAACCGGCCACGGTCAGCACCGAGCGCACCTGCGGGGTCAACTCCGGCGAAATCTCCGCGAGTTGCTCATCCGTCAGGTCCCACAGTTCGAGCCCACGCGGCTCGCAGTACTTCACACAGGCGCCCGCCACGTCGTGCGCGACCCGGAACGGCGTGCCTTGACGAACCAGCCACTCGGCGATGTCGGTGGCGAGCGAGAACCCGGCCGGAGCCAACTCCGCCAGCCGCTCCCGGTGGAAGGTCAGCGTGGCGATCATCCCGGTGAACGCCGGGAGCAGGACCTCGAGCGTGTCGCACGAGTCGAAGACCGGCTCCTTGTCCTCCTGGAGGTCGCGGTTGTAGGCCAGCGGCAACGCCTTGAGCGTGGCCATCAGCCCGGTCAGGTTGCCGATCAGCCGCCCGGACTTGCCGCGCGCGAGCTCGGCGATGTCCGGGTTCTTCTTCTGCGGCATGATCGAGGACCCGGTGGAGAAGGCGTCGTCCAGGGTCACGAAGGAGAACTCCTTCGTGTTCCAGATGATGATCTCCTCGGCCAGCCGGGACAGGTTCACCCCGAGCATCGCGGTGACGAACGCGAACTCGGCCGCGAAGTCGCGCGAGGCGGTGCCGTCGATCGAGTTCGCCGCGGACGCGGAGAAACCCAGGTCGCGGGCCACCGATTCGGGGCTGAGGCCGAGCGAGGAACCCGCGAGCGCACCCGAGCCGTACGCGGACACGTCCGCGCGCCGGTCCCAGTCGCGCAGCCGGTCGGCGTCGCGAGCGAACGCCTGCACGTGCGCGAGCAGGTGGTGCGCGAGCAACACCGGCTGGGCGTGCTGGAGGTGGGTGCGGCCCGGCATGACGGCGTCCGGGTGCGCGGCGGCCTGTTCGACCAGCGCCTCCTGGAGGTCGGCCAGCAACCGGCCCAGGATCCGGGCGTGCTCACGCAGGTACATCCGGCCCAGGGTGGCGATCTGGTCGTTGCGCGAGCGGCCCGCGCGCAACTTGCCGCCCAGGTCCGGGCCCAGGATTTCGAGCAGGCCGCGCTCCAGCGCGGTGTGCACGTCCTCGTCCGCGATGGTGGCGACCAGGTCACCGGACTCGACCTTGGCTTCCAGCGTGTCCAGGCCGGCGAGCATCCGGGTCAGCTCGTCGTCGGTGAGCAACTCGGCCGCGTGCAGCACCCGGGCGTGCGCGCGCGAGCCGGCGATGTCGTACGGCGCGAGCCGCCAGTCGAAGTGCACGCTGGCGGAGAGCAGGGCGAGGGCTTCGGAGGGGCCGCCGGAGAAACGGCCACCCCACAGGCTCACCCGATCGGGGTTGTTGGTCACGAGTGATCGTTGTCCCGTCGTGCGGCGATCTTGCTGGACAGGCCGAACAGTTCGATGAAGCCCTTGGCCTGCGACTGGTCGAACGTGTCGCCGGTGTCGTAGGTGGCCAGGTCGAAGTCGTAGAGCGACTGGTCGCTGCGCCGACCGGTGACCACGGCCCGCCCACCGTGCAGGGTCATCCGGATGTCGCCGGACACGTGCCGGTTGGCCTCGGCGATGAAGCCGTCCAGGGCCCGCTTGAGCGGGGAGAACCACAGGCCGTCGTAGACCAGCTCGGCCCAGCGCTGCTCGACGGTCCGCTTGTAGCGGGCCAGTTCGCGCTCGACGGTGACGTTCTCCAGCTCCTGGTGCGCGGTGATCAGCGCGATCGCGCCCGGCGCCTCGTAGACCTCGCGGCTCTTGATGCCCACGAGCCGGTCCTCGACCATGTCGATCCGGCCGATGCCCTGGAAGCCGGCCCGCCGGTTCAGCTCCTCGATCGCCTGGAGCATGCCGACCGCGCGACCGTCGATGGCGACCGGCACGCCGTGCTCGAAGGTGATCACGACCTCGTCCGCCTCGCGCGGGGTGGCCGGGTTCTGGGTGTACTCGTACACGTCCTCGATCGGCGCGTTCCAGATGTCCTCCAGGAAGCCGGTCTCCACGGCCCGCCCGAAGACGTTCTGGTCGATCGAGTACGGCGACTTCTTGCTGGTGGCGATCGGCAGGTTCTTCGCCTCGGCGAAGGCGATCGCCTTGTCCCGGGTCATCGCGTAGTCGCGGACGGGGGCGATGCACGTGAGGTCGGGCGCCAGCGAGGAGATGCCGACCTCGAACCGGACCTGGTCGTTGCCCTTGCCGGTGCAGCCGTGCGCGACCGTGCCGGCGCCGTGCTTGCGCGCGGCGGCGACCAGGTGCTTGACGATCACCGGGCGCGAGAGCGAGGACACCAGCGGGTAGCGGTCCATGTACAGGGCGTTGGCCCGGATCGCCGGCAGGCAGTAGCCCTCGGCGAACTCGTCGCGGGCGTCCGCGACCTCGGCCTCGACCGCGCCACAGGCCAGCGCCCGCTTGCGGATGATGTCCAGATCCTCGCCGTTCTGGCCGACGTCGACGGCCACCGCGATGACCTCGGCGCCGGTCTCCTCGGCAATCCACTGGATACACACGGAGGTGTCGAGACCTCCGGAGTAGGCGAGTACGACGCGCTCGGTCACGAGCGTGCTCCTTCGAATGAGTGGTCGGGCAGATGTGCTGCGGTGTTTCGCCGGAGCCGAGCGCTCGAGCGGGGTGCGGAAGTACGGGAGTGCACAGGTACGGGTGGGCCGGGTTTGGGCCGGCTACGCCTTGTTCTCGGCGAGCGCCAGCAGGTGGGCGGCCAGCGCCGCGCCTCCCTCGGGGTCGCGCGAGACCATCAGGATGGTGTCGTCGCCGGCGATGGTGCCCAGGATCAGCCGGGACTCGGCGTGATCCATCGCCGAGGCCAGGAACTGGGCCGCCCCGGGAGGGGTGCGCACCACCACGAGGTTGCCCGACGCCTCGGCCGACACCAGCAGTTCGCCGGCCAGCCGGGACAACCGTCCCTCGACCGCGGACTCCTCGAGCGGCGCGCGGGGGGTGCGGTCGCCGCCTTCCGCCGGTACGGCGTAGATGAGCGAGCCCTCGCCGTCGCGGATCTTGACCGCGCCGAGCTCGTCCAGGTCCCGGGAGAGCGTGGCCTGGGTGACGGCCAGGCCGTCCTCGGCGAGCAGTCGGGCGAGTTGGTTCTGCGACCGGACCCCGTTCCGGGTCAGGATGTCGACGATCCGCCGGTGTCGGGCGATCCGGGTGCTGGGCACCGCGTACACGCCCTCGACCGGGGTCGCTTCACTGCTCTGCTCGCTGCTCATGGGACGACCTCGCCTAGCGTCGGACTCGTCGTCGTCGGATGTCGGTCACGGTGTTCCTCCGGCGGGTGCGGCGGCGAGGCCGGCGTCCAGGATGGCGGGCAGGGCTCCGAGCAGCGCGTCCACGTCCGCGTCGTCGACGACGAGCGGCGGGGCGAGCCTGACCCGGGTGGGCACGGCGGCGTTGACGAGGAAGCCCGCGTCCTGCGCCGCCTTTTGCACGACCGGCGCCACCGGTGCGGTGAGCACGATACCGATCAACAGGCCGGCTCCGCTGACCCGGGCGACCAGCGGATGGGCGATCTTTTCGATCCCCGCCCGAACTTGCTCGCCCAGGCGCGCCGAACGCCCGCACAGGTCCTGGTCCTCGATGGTGTCCAGCACCGCGAGCGCCGCGGCGCAGCACACCGGATTGCCGCCGAACGTGGTGCCGTGTTGGCCGGGCCGAAACAGCTCCGCCGCCGCGCCGAACGCCACACAGGCGCCGATCGGCAGGCCGCCGCCCAGGCCCTTGGCCAGGGTGACCACATCCGGCTCGATGCCCAGCGGCTGGTGCGCGAACCAGGCGCCGGTGCGGGCTATGCCGGTCTGGATCTCGTCCAGGATCAGCAACGCGCCGTGCGCGGCGGTGATCTCCCGGGCCGCGACCAGGTAGCCCTCACCGGGCATGACCACGCCGTTCTCGCCCTGGATGGGCTCCAGGATCACCGCGGCCGTCTGCGGACCGACCGCGGCGCGCAGCGCCTCGATGTCGCCGTAGGGCACGAAGTCGACACCGCCGGGCAGCGGGGCGAACGGCTCGCGCTTGGCCGGCTGGCCGGTCATCGCCAGCGCGCCCATGGTGCGGCCGTGGAAGCCGCCCTCGGCCGCGATGATCTGCGGCCGGCCGGTGCGCCGGGCGAGCTTGAACGCGGCCTCGTTGGCCTCGGCGCCCGAGTTGCCGAAGTAGACCCGGCCGGGGCGGCCGAACAGGCCGAGCAGCCGTTCGGCGAGCGCGACCGGCGGCTCGGCGATGTAGAGGTTGGACACGTGGCCCAGCCGGCCGAGCTGCTCGCTCACCGCGGCGGCGATCGCCGGGTGGGCGTGGCCGAGCGAGTTGACCGCGATGCCGCCGAGGAAGTCGACGTAGGTGTTGCCCTCGCTGTCCACGACCCGCGCCCCAAAGCCGCTGACCAGCTCGATCGGGGGTGTGCCGTAGTTGTTCATCAGCGACTCGTTCCACCGCCGCGTCAGTGCGCCGGTCCCGGTGGTCGTCATGCCGTCCCCTCCGCCTGGTGGTCGTCCTGTCCGGCGAAGGCGCCGGCCTGCCGGGCCGGGACCACCATGGTCCCGATCCCCTCGTCGGTGAACACTTCCAGCAACAGCGAGTGCGCGACCCGCCCGTCCAGGACGTGCGCGGCGGGCACCCCGGCCCGCACCGCCCGCAGGCATGCCTCCATCTTGGGGAGCATGCCGCTGGACAACGTCGGCATCAGCGTCGCCAACTCGTCGGCGTCCAGGCGCGATATCACCTCGTCGCTGGTGGGCCAGTTCGCGTACAGGCCCTCGACGTCGGTGAGCACGACCAGTTTCTCCGCGCCCAGCGCGACCGCCAGCGCGGAGGCCGCGGTGTCCGCGTTGACGTTGTAGACGTGCCCGTCGGCGCCGCGGGCGATCGAGGAGATCACCGGGATGCGGTTGTCCTGCAGCAGCGCCTTGATCGCGCCGGGGTCGACCTCGACGATGTCGCCGACCAGGCCGATGTCGACCGCTTCGCCGTCCACGATCGCGTGCCGCTTCTCGGCGGTCATCGTGTGCGCGTCCTCGCCGGTCATGCCGACCGCGAACGGGCCGTGGTCGTTGATCAGGCCGACTATCTCGCGCTGTACCTGGCCCGCGAGCACCATGCGCACCACGTCCATCGCCTCGGGCGTGGTCACCCGCAGGCCGCCCGCGAACGAGGACTCGATGCCGAGTCGGTCCAACTGCGCGCTGATCTGCGGGCCGCCGCCGTGCACGATCACCGGGCGCAGCCCGGCGAAGCGCAGGAACACCAGGTCCTGCGCGAAGGCGCGCTTGAGGGCGTCGTCGATCATGGCGTTGCCGCCGAACTTGATCACCACGGTCTTGCCGTAGAAGCGCTCCAACCACGGCAGCGCCTCGATCAGCGTGCGCGCCTTGGTCAGTGCCGCGTTGTTGCGCCCCTGTTTGCCGGCCGATTCCGTCCGCATCCCGCTCCCCCTCGTCTGGCTGCCCGTACCGGTCATGACGAGTAGGCCGAGTTCTCGTGGACGTAGTCGGCCGTGAGGTCGTTGGTCCACACGGTCACCGCGGCCTCGCCCGCGTTCAGCCTGGCCACGATGTGCGTCTCGCGCGGGGTCATGTCGACCAACTCGCGGTCCTCGCCCACGAAGCCGTCCCGGCACACCCATACGCCGTTGAACGCGACGTCGAGCCCATCCGGGTCGAAGGCCGCCGCGGTGGTGCCGATCGCGGCCAACACCCGGCCCCAGTTGGCGTCCTCACCGTGCACGGCGCACTTGAACAGGTTGTTCCGGGCGATCGAACGGGCCACCTCCAGCGCGTCCGCCTCGGTCGCGGCGTCCACGACGTCGATCCGGATGTCCTTGCTCGCGCCTTCGGCGTCGCCGATGAGCTGCCGGGCCAGATCCCCGGCGACCGTGCGCACCGCCTCGGCGAACGCGGCCGGGTCGGGCTCGACGCCGCTGGCCCCGGAGGCCATCAGCAGCACGGTGTCGTTGGTGGACATGCAGCCGTCGGAGTCGATCCGGTCGAACGTGGTGTGCGTGGCGCCGCGGAGCACCGCGTCCAGCGCCTCGGCGTCGACCGCGGCGTCGGTGGTGAGCACCACGAGCATCGTGGCCAGGCCCGGCGCGAGCATGCCCGCGCCCTTGGCCATGCCGCCGACCGTCCAGCCCGCGGGGTCGGTGACGACGGACTGCTTGTGCACGGTGTCGGTGGTCTTGATCGCGATCGCCGCGTCCTCGCCGCCGTCCGCGCTCAGCGCCGCGGCGGCCTTGGCCACGCCCG
Source organism: Embleya sp. NPDC059213 (assembly GCF_042754445.1). NCBI lineage: Bacteria > Bacillati > Actinomycetota > Actinomycetes > Kitasatosporales > Streptomycetaceae > Embleya > Embleya sp. NPDC059213. Next base: position 25,150 of record NZ_JBHZAV010000003.1, on the reverse strand, counting down.
GCAGCAGCTTGTCCATCGGCAGTTGCAGGCCGATCAGCCCGGTGGAGGCCACCACGATCTCGCCCGCGTTGAGCCCGAGCAGCTCGGCGACCCGTTCGGCGGTGGCGTGCGTGTTGCGAAAGCCCTCGGTGCCGGTGCACGCGTTGGCGCCGCCGGAGTTGAGCACCACCGCCTGCACCTGGCCGGCCTTGACCACCTGCTCCGACCACACCACCGGTGCGGCCTTGACCCGGTTCGAGGTGAACACGGCCGCGCCGGCGATCGAGGGGCCGTCGTTGACGACCAGGGCCACGTCCGGCAGGCCGGTGCTCTTGAGGCCCGCGGCCACGCCCGAGGCCCGGAAGCCCTTTGCTGCGGTGACGCTCACGGCGCTACCCCCGTCTTGGTCAGTCCCAGGTCCTCGGCCAGTCCGAGGGCGATGTTGGTGCTTTGAATCGCGCCGCCGGCGGTGCCCTTGGCGAGGTTGTCGATCGCGCCGACCACGACCAGCCGGCCGGCCCGCTCGTCGACGGTGACCTGCAACACGGCGGTGTTCGCGCCGTAGACCATCGCGGTCGCCGGCCACTGTCCCTCGGCCAGCAGGTGTACGAAGGGCTCGTCGGCGTAGGCCGCGCGGTACGCCGCGCGCACCGCCTCGGCGCTCACGCCGGGCTTGAGCCGGGCGGTGCAGGTGGCCAGGATGCCGCGCGGCATCGGCACCAGGGTCGGGGTGAAGGACACCGTGACGTCCGCGTCGGTGACCGCGCGCAGGCCCTGGATGATCTCCGGGGTGTGCCGGTGCACGCCGCCCACGCCGTAGGCGCTCGCGGAGCCCATCACCTCGCTGCCGAGCAGGTGCGTCTTGGGCGCCTTGCCCGCTCCGGAGGTGCCCGAGGCGGCCACCACGACCCAGTCGGGTTCGACCAGGTCGGCGGCCAGCGCGGGCACCGTGCACAGCAGCGACACGGTCGGGTAGCAGCCCGGCACCGCGATGCGTTTGGTGTTCGCCAGCGCGGCCCGGCCGCCCGGCAGCTCGGGCAGTCCGTACGGCCATGTCCCGGCATGGGAGGATCCGTAGAATTCTTCCCAGTCCGTCGCCTCCCGCAGGCGGTAGTCCGCACCGCAGTCCACCACGAGCACGTCCGCGCCCAGTTGCGCGGCCAGCGCGCCGGACTGTCCGTGCGGCAGGGCCAGGAAGACCACGTCGTGCCCGGCGAGGTTCTCGGCGGTGGTCTCGGCGAGCACGCGGTCGGCCAGCGGCAGCAGGTGTGGTTGCAACTCGCCCAGGCGTCGGCCCGCGTTGGATCCCGCCGTGAGCGTGCCGATCTCGATCTCCGGGTGCGCGAGCAACAGGCGCAGGATTTCTCCGCCCGCGTAGCCACTCGCCCCGGCCAGTGCCGCCTTGGCCCCCATACCGCCTCCTCGTGAGGAGCATGACTATACGGAACTACGAATCTCTATGCAAGTACGGTGGGTGACCGCCCGGCCGGACCCACCCCGCGTCGTTCCGGCAAGCCTGCCGCCGGTCGCGCCACCCCAGTAGGGCGTAGGCCGGTGCGTTAGGATCAGCCGACTTCGGATACGCGCCCCCCAGTGGGCAGTCGACCGCCGGCGGGACGGCAGCGACGCGCAGCAGACGGCGGGCGCCCCCGCCCAGGAAACGAACGAGACCACGTGACCCCTCCCCCCGGCACCTCCGGGCCCGCCGGCGCCGCCAGCGCCACCGGCTCGGACCTACAGTCCTCGACCGGCGAGCCGCGATCGGCTCCCGAGGCGGACCCGGCGCAATCCCCGGACGGCTCGGTCGAGACGTCCCCGGCGCGCCCTCGACTCGCCCGCGTCCCGTTGCCGGACCTGCTCGCGCTGGGACTGCCCACGCTGGTGTTCGCGATCATGGGATGGCACCAGCGCTGGATCACCGACGACGGCCTGATCTTCACCCGCGCGGTCCGCGAGATCCTGGCCGGCAACGGCCCCGTGTACAGCTCGGGCGAACGCATCGAGACGTCCACCAGCACCCTGTGGCAATGGCTGCTCGCGCTGCTCGGCCGGCTCACCCCGTTCGACTACGCCCCCACCGCCGTCTACGCCGGTCTGATCCTGGCCGTCGCCGGCCTGTGGCTGTCCCTGGACGGCACCCGCCGACTCTTCCGCGGCATGGCCGTCACCCGCCTGCTGCTGCCCGCCGGCGTGCTCGTGTTCATCGCCGTCCCCTCGGTGTGGGACTTCGCCACCGCGGGCATGGAGACCGGCCTGATCCTGTTCTGGATCGGCCTGTCCTGGTGGTTCCTGATCGGCACCTGGCTGCGCCCGGTCGACACCCACACCACCCGCCGCACCCTGGCCCTGTCCCTGTGGTTCGGCCTGGGCCCGCTGGTCCGCCCCGACCTGGGCCTGACCATGGTGATCCTGCTCGTCGCCCAGTTCCTGCTGATCGGCGCGCGCTGGCCCAAGGGCCTGGCGATGCTGGCGTGCGCCGGCTTCCTGCCCGCCGCGTACGAGATCTTCCGGATGGGCTACTACGGCCTGATCTTCCCGATGCCCGCGCTCACCAAGGAGGCGTCGGGCTCGCTGTGGGGTCGCGGCTGGGACTACCTGACCGACTACATGCGGCCGTACCACCTGTGGATCCCGATGATCCTGATCCTGGCCGCCGTCGGCCTCGCCCTCACCCGGCGCCGCCCCGCCGACCGCCGCACCTGGATCGTCGTCGCCACCCCGCTGGTCGCGGCCCTGGGCCAGACCGTCTACGTGCTCAAGGTCGGCGGCGACTTCATGCACGGCCGGATGTGGCTGCCGATCCTGCTCCTGGTGCTGCTCCCGTTCCTGCTCGCCCCGCTGGACCGGCTGGTCACCCCGGCGATCGTGCTCGTCGCGGCCTGGGCCGTGGTCTGCGGCACCACACTGCGCTCGGGCGTGATCACCACGCCCGCCCCCAACGGCCACGGCAACCAGGTCTGGAACGAACGCGACACCTACGCGGCCTGGACCCGGACCGACAACCCCACCACCGAGGAAGCGCACATCCGGACGCTGCCGACGATAGAAGAGGCGTTCCGCAACGAGAAGGCGACCGGAGAGCGTCTGTTGTTCGTGGACCCGAACTACATGCAGATCCCACCGCTGCCGCTGCGTCGCAATCTGCCGTTCGACAAGGGCCTGGTCATCGGTCGCCTGGGCGTGGGCGGCTCGATCACCCCGCTCGGAGGTGTCGTGGTCGACGTGTGGGGTCTGTCCAACACGGTCGGCGCGCACATCACCGAGACCCAACACACCGCCGCGGGTCACAAGAAGCTGCTGCCGTTCGCCTGGAACGTCGCGCTCTACGTCGACCCCTCGGGCGACGCGCTGGTCCCGGAGAAGGCCGCGACCGCCGAGCAGATCCGGGCCGCCCGGGCCGCGTTGCGGTGCGGCGACCTGGCGGAGCTCGTCGACTCGGTCAGCGAGCCGATGTCCGCGTCGCGCTTCTGGAAGAACCTGACCGGCGCCGCGGGCCGCACCGACCTGCGGATTCCGGCCGACCCGATCGAGGCCGAGAAGAAATTCTGCGCGTCCTCCTGAGCCCGCCATCGGCACGGCGGGCGTTCAACAGTGGTTATGGTGTGGTCGGCCCGCCCGCCCCGTCTGGAGTCAACGAACCATGAGCCTCGTGAGTGTGCTGTCCGGGCGCTCCGGGCCGCGGGCCGATCCCGCGACGGACGGCCCGCAGCCCCGCGGCATCACCCGCTGGAACACCGCGATGGTGCTGGTGCCCACGCTGATCCTGCTGGTCCTGGGCTGGCATCGACGCTGGATCAGCGACGACGGCCTGATCTTCACCCGCACGGTCCGGCAGATCCTGGCCGGCCACGGCCCCGTGTTCAACGTCGGCGAACGCGCCGAGGCGTCCACGAGCACGCTGTGGCAGTGGCTCCTGGTCCTGACCTCGTGGATCACCCAGATGGACGTGGGGCGGCTCGCGGTCCACCTGGGCCTGCTGTGCACCACCGCCGGCTACGCGCTGGCCCTGCACACCACCCGCCGGCTGCACACCCGCAGCACCCGGACGGTCCCGCTGGTCCCGCTCGGCGTGATCGCCCTGCTCGCGCTGCCGCCGGTGTGGGACTTCGCCACCTCCGGCCTGGAAACCGGCCTGACCACCCTGTGGACCGCCGGCTGCTGGTGGCTCCTGGTCCGCCTCCCCCACGACCCCCGCGCCCGCGTCACCTACGGTCTGGCCTTCCTGGCCGGGCTGGGCCCGATGGTGCGGCCCGACCTGGCGATCGCCACGCTCGGCTTCCTGATCGCGCTCGCCATCGTCCGCCGCCCGCGCGTCCCGCACACCCTGGGCCTGCTCGGCACCGCGTTCACCGTGCCGCTGCTGTACGAGATCTTCCGCATGGGCTACTACGGCGTGCTGCTCCCGCTGCCCGCCGTGACCAAGGAGGCATCCGCGGCCGACTGGTCCCGCGGCTGGAACTACGTCCGCGACCTGACCGACCCGTACCACCTGTGGATCCCGCTGGTCGTGCTCGTGGCCGTGGCGATCGGCCGATCGCTGCCCCGCCTGCGCGACCCCGCCGGCGTGGGCGCCCGGCTGCGGGCGATCGACCGCGCGGGCCGGGCCCGGATCACCGTGTTCGCGGTACCCGTGCTGTGCGGTCTGGCGATGCTGCTCTACGTGGTCCGCGTCGGCGGCGACTTCATGCACGCCCGGATGTTGCTGCCGGGACTGTTCATGCTGCTCCTGCCGATCCTGCTGGTCCCCGCGAACCGGCTCGCGATCCCGGCGGCCACCGTCCTGGTGGGCTGGGCCGCGGTCTGCGCGATCAGCTTCCGGGTGCCCTACGAGGGCATCGGCCCCCGCGGCATCGCCGACGAACGCGCCTTCTACGTCAGCGCGCTCAAGGTCGCCAACCCGGTCACCGCGTACTCCTACGTGGCCAACTACCCGCGCTTCCCGGCCGCCGCGAACGCCGCCCGCACCGACCACACGCACGTGATCGTCTACCCCTGGTACGACGGCTTCTACGTCACCGCGCTCGACCCGAACCTGCCCGCCCCGGTCGCCACCGTGTGGTCCAACCTGGGCATGAACGGCGCCAACACCCCGCTCGACGGCGTCTCCGTGGACATCCTGGGCCTGGCCTATCCGCTCGCCGCACACGTCGAACTCACCACCCGCGGCCGCCCCGGCCACGAGAAGTCGCTCGACATCGCCTGGGTCTTCGCCCAGTACGCCGCCCCCGACGCGATCCTGCCCCCGGGCATCGACCCGATCCGGGTCAAGGCCGCCCGCTACGCCCTCACCTGCGGCGACGCCAACCGGGGCAAGCTCAAGGAACTCCAGGACTCGGTCCACGAGCCGATGTCCTGGAGCCGCTTCAAGAAGAACTTCACCGGCGCCCTCGACCGCACCTCGTTCCGCTTCCCGAGCAACCCGGTCGATGCCGCCAAGGAAATCTGCGGCATCGACGTCCTCGCCAAGGACGTGCTCCCCGCGGACAACCCCAACCGCTGACCCCACCCGCGCGGCGCCGGCCTCACCCCCCGCTCACCCCCGAGACCGCACCGTCACGTCGTCGACCCGCGAATCCACCGGCAACATCAGTGTCGACAACACGACACCGGCCACCGTCACCGGATCGCTGTAACGCTCGCGCTCGAACACCGCGCCCTCCTGCTCCCGCACCGCACGCTGCATCGCCGTCGCCGTCCGCCCCGGATACACGCTGGTCACCCGCAGCGCCGGCTCCTCCTCCCGCAGCCCGTCGGCCAACGCCTTCAGCGCGTGCTTGCTCGCCGAATACGCCGCCCAGCCCGCGTTCGTCCGCAGCCCCGCCCCGCTGTTGAGCAAAACCACGCCGGCCCGCCCGCGCCGCAACGCCGGCAACAACACCCGCGTAACCTCCGCCACCGCGACCACGTTGACGGTCAGTGTGCGCGACCACACGTCCGCGGCCGTCTCCGCCACCGTGCCCAGTTCCGCGATACCCGCACTGTGCACCAGGCCCGCGAACGTCTCCTCGGCAAGCGGCGCAAGCGCGTCCGCGATCGTCTCGGGACGCTCCAGGTCCGCGACCACGGTCCGCACCCCGGGCCCGGCCAACTCCGCGGCCCGCCGCTGCGACCGCACGATCGCGACCAGGTCGTGGCCGCCCTCCCGCAACAGGCGGGCGATCTCCGCGCCGATACCACTGCCTGCACCGGTGATCACGTAAGTACTCATCCCGCCACCCTACGAGGTGCGCGAGCACCGGGACCGACGTTCTCGTCCGGTCTCGTGCGGCCTCACCCGCCCGACTGGAGCCCGCCGACCGATGACCCTGACCACCACCCTCCCCGGACACGGCCCACCCCCCGCCGATCCGGCCGCCCCGCACCCCGACCGGCCGGCACCCGCGGCCACCCGCTGGAACCTCGCGATGGTGCTGCTGCCCGCCGTGTTCGTCGCCGTGGTGGGCGGCCGACGCAGTTGGCTGTGCGACGACGGCCTGATCTTCACCCGACCGGTCCGGCAGATCCTGGCCGGCAACGGCCCCGTGTTCAATCCCGGCGAGCGCGCCGAGGCGGCCACCGGCACGCTGTGGCAGTGGCTGCTGGTGGCCGGCACCCGACTCACCGGCCAGGACCCCGCGCCGCTGGCCGTGCGGCTGGGCCTGCTGTGCAGCGTGATCGGCTGGTTCCTGGCCGCCGACGCCGCCCGCCGACTGCACCGGACCAGGCCCGGCAGCGCCTTCCTGCTCCCGTGCGGCGCGCTGATCCTGCTCGCGCTGCCGCCGGTGTGGGACTTCGCCACCTCCGGCCTGGAAACCGGCCTGACCACCCTGTGGACCGCCGGCTGCTGGTGGCTCCTGGTCCGCCTCCCCCACGACCCCCGCGCCCGCACCGCGTACGCCCTGGCCCTGCTCGCCGGCCTGGGCCCGCTGGTCCGCCCCGACCTGGCCGTCGCCGGCGCCGGCTTCCTGATCGCGCTCGCCCTCCTGCACCGTCCCCGGGCAGGCCGCGCACTCGCCCTGCTCGGCACCGCCGGCGCGCTCCCACTGGCCTACGAGATCTTCCGGATGGGCTACTACGGCGTCCTGCTCCCCCTCCCCGCGATCACCAAGGAGGCCGCCGCCGCCGATTGGCCCCGGGGCTGGGCCTACGTCCGCGACCTGACCGACCCGTACCACCTGTGGCTGCCCGCGCTGGTACTGGCCGGCCTCGCCGCAGCCGCCGCCGTCGGCCGACCGCGCCCCGTCGGACCCGACCGACCCGCCGATCGCAGCCGACGCATCCTGTACGCCACACCCGTGTTGTGCGGCCTGGTGATGCTGCTCTACGTGGTCCGCGTCGGCGGCGACTTCATGCACGCCCGGATGTTGCTCCCGGGCCTGTTCCTGCTGCTCCTGCCGATCCTGCTGGTCCCTGCGAGCCGACTCGCGGCACCCGCAGTCGGCGCCCTGCTGGCCTGGTCCCTGCTGACCGCGACCGTCTTCCGGGTGCCCTACGCCGGCATCGGCCCGAGCGGCATCGCCGACGAACGCGGCTTCTACACGTCCGTCCTGGGCGTCGCCAACCCGGTCACCGCCGACGCGTTCGTCAACGGCTTCCCCGGCTTCCCGACGATGATCCAAGGCCCGCATCCGGAATATCGACACACCCTGGTCGACCGATCGCCGACCCACTCCTTCGTGGTCCCGCTGCGCCCGGACCTGCGCGCGTCGATCGTGGCGATATGGCCCTCGCTGGGCATGAACGGCGCCGCCACCCCCGTGACCGGCATCGCGCTCGACGACCTCGGCCTGGCCTATCCGCTCGGCGCACACATCCGACTGACCACCCGGGGCCGACCCGGACACGAGAAGCGGATCGACCCGGCATGGGTGCTGGCCGAATACGCCGACCCGGCCGCGCCCGCACCCCCGGGCATCGACCCGATCCGGATCGCCGCCGCCCGCTACACCCTCACCTGCGGCCCGACCGACCGCGGCCGACTCAAGGGACTGCGCGACTCGGTGCACGCCCCGATGACCTGGCGGCGCTTCACCATCAACCTGATCGGCGCGGTGGACCGCACGGCCTTCCGCTTCCCCGACGACCCGATCGCCGCCGCCCGCCGCATCTGCGGCGTCGACGTCCTGAAACCGGGCGTCCTCCCCACCCCGCCACCCCCGACCGCGACCACGACCCCGCCCTGAACCCGGAGGCGGCCCGCACCCCAGAAGGAGTGCGGGCCGCATCCGACCGTCCACGAGCGCGTCACGCCCCGCGCAGTACCGCCCCGGTCCGCTCGGTCGCCAGCGCCACCGCCGCGTCGCGCGCGGCCGTCGCCTCCTCGACCGTCAGCGTGCGGTCCGTCGCCCGGAAACGCAGCGCGTAGGCCAGCGACTTGCCGCCCTCGGCGATCTGCGCACCGGTGTACACGTCGAACAGTCGCACCGACTCCAACAACGCGCCCGCGCCCTCGACCAGCGCCGCCTCCACGCTCGCGGCCGGCACCGAGGCGTCCACGACCAGCGCGACGTCCTGCGTGGCCACCGGGTACGAGGAGATGTGGCCCGCCTGCGGCAGGTGTTCCCCGTCCAGGTCCGCGGTCAGCAGATCCAGGTCCAGTTCCATCGCGGCCACCCGCTCGGGCAGGTGCAGCGTCTTGAGTACCCGGGGGTGCAGCTCGCCCGCGTGCCCCACGACCCGCTCGGTCCCGTCCGGCGCGGTCGCCACGAGCGCCGCGCAGCGCCCGGGATGCCACGGCTCGTACTGGTCCTGACGCACCGTCAGCTCGACGCCGACGGCATCCGCGACCACCCGCGCGGCCTCGACCGCGTCCGCCCAGAGCTGCGGCCGGCCCTTGCCCCACCAGCCGGAGTGCTCCCACTCGCCGGCCAGCACCACCGCGACCCGCTGCGGCTGGTTCGGCAACGCCGCGGCCAACTGGGCCAGTTCCGCGTCGGTCGGCCGCCGGTCCACGGCGAGCTGCGGCGCGCGCGGGGTCGACGCGTTCGGCAGGAAGACCACTCCCGACTCGAACAGCGCCAGGTCCCCGTTACCGCGCCCCAGGTTGCGGCGCAGCGTCCCGAGCAGCCCCGGCAGCAACGTCGTGCGCAGCGCCGGCTCCTCCTCGGAGATCGGGTTGACCAACACGACGGTGCGTCGCCGCGCGTCGTCCTCGGCCAGCCCGAGGTCGTCGAACGCGCTCTGCCCCACGAACGGATAGTCGAGCACCTCGGCGAAGCCCGCGCCCGCGAGCGCCCGCCCGATCCGCCGCCGACGCCGCTGGTCCGCGGTCAGCCCACGACCGGCCGGCACCTGCGGCAGCGTGGAGGGCACCTGCTCGTAGCCCTCCAACCGGATGACCTCTTCGGCCAGGTCGTTCGGGTCGGTCAGGTCGGGCCGCCAGGTCGGCGGCAGCACGGTCAGCTCGTCGATGCCCTCGACCGAGCAGCCCACCTCCTGCAGCCGCTGGGCCACCGTCTCGCGGGTGTACGGCACGCCCGCGACCTTCGCCGCGTGGTCCGCCGCGAGCACGATCCGCACCGCCTCGCGCGGCGCGTCCACCTCGGTCACGCCCGCCTCGGCCTGGGCCCGCTCGCCGCCGAGCACGGCCAGCAGGTCCACCGCACGCTGCGCCGCGGCCCGGGCCGCCTCCGGGTCCACACCGCGCTCGAACCGGCGCGACGCCTCCGAACCCAGCTTGTGCCGGCGCGCGGTGCGCGCGATCGCCACCGGGTCGAAGTGCGCCGCCTCGATCACGATGTCGGCGGTCTCCGCGCCGATCTCGGTGCTCTCGCCGCCCATCACCCCCGCCAGGCCGATCGGCCCGCGGTTGTCGCAGATCAGCAGATCCTCGCGGTCGAGCCTGCGCTCCACGTCGTCCAGCGTGGTCAGCGTCTCGCCCTCGTGCGCGCGGCGCACCACGATCGGACCCTGCAACCGGGCCCGGTCGTAGGCGTGCAGCGGCTGGCCCAGTTCGAGCATCACGTAGTTGGTGACGTCCACGACGAGCGAGATCGGCCGCATGCCGGCCATCTGCACCCGGCGCTGCAACCACAGCGGGGACGGCGCCTCGGGGTCGATGCCGACCACGGTGCGCGCCACGAACCGGTCGCACCCGGCCGCGTCCTCGACCAGGATCGGATAGCCGTACGAGTTCGCGTCCGGCACGTCCAGCAGCGCCGGGTCGCGCAGCGGCTGCCCGTAGGCGATCGCCGCCTCCCGGGCGACGCCGCGCATCGACAGGCAGTAGCCCCGGTCCGGGGTCACCGCGATGTCGAGCACCTCGTCGACCAGACCGAGCAGTTCGATCGCGTCCGCACCGACCTGCGCCTCGATCGGCAGCACGATGATGCCGTCGTGGTCGTCGCCCATGCCCAACTCGCGGGCCGAGCAGATCATCCCGCGCGAGACACGGCCGTAGGTCTTGCGCTCGGCGATCTCGAACGGGCCGGGCAACACGCCGCCCGGCAGGATCACCACGACCTTGTCGTCGACCTCGAAGTTGCGCGCGCCACAGACGATCTCCTGCGGCTCACCGGTGCCGTTGGCATCGCCGACGTCGACCTTGCAGAACCGGATCGGCTTCTTGAAGCCCTCCAGCTCCTCGATCTCCAACACCCGGCCGACCACGAGCGGACCCTTGAGGTCCGCGCCGAGCTGCTCGACCGTCTCGACCTCCAGGCCCAGCGCCACGAGCTTGTCGGCGACGTCGCGCCCGGACTCGCCGGCGGGGAGGTCGACGTACTCCCGCAGCCAGGAAAGCGGGACCCGCATCAGATCTCCATCCCGAACGGAAGGGTGAACCGAACGTCACCCTCGACCATGTCTCGCATGTCCTCGACGTTGTGCCGGAACATCAGCGCACGCTCCAGGCCCACGCCGAACGCGAAACCGCTGTACACCTCGGGGTCGATGCCGCACGCGATCAGCACGCGCGGGTTGACCATGCCGCAGCCGCCCCACTCGATCCAGCCCTCGGACCGGCAGGTCCGGCACGGATGCTCCGGGTCGCCCACCGAGGCGCCACGACACACGAAGCACTTGAGGTCGAGCTCGGCGGAGGGCTCGGTGAAGGGGAAGTACGACGGGCGCAACCGGGTGACGATGCCCTCGCCGAACATCGCCTGGACGAAGTGGTCCAGGGTGCCCTTGAGGTCGCCCATGGTCAGGCCCTTGTCCACGGCCAGACCCTCGATCTGGCCGAAGACCGGGGTGTGCGTGGCGTCCAGCTCGTCGGTGCGGTACACCCGGCCCGGACAGATCACGTAGATCGGCGGGGTCCGGGTCAGCATGGTGCGGATCTGCACGGGCGAGGTGTGCGTGCGCAGCACCACGCCGGAGTCCGCCGAGCCGTCCTCGGCGCGCACGAAGAAGGTGTCCTGCATGGTCCGCGCGGGGTGGTCCGGCAGGATGTTGAGGGCGTCGAAGTTGTACCACTCCGCCTCGACCTGCGGGCCCTCGGCGACTTCGTAGCCCATCGCGACGAAGAGGTCCTCGATCCGCTCGGACAGCGTGGTCAGCGGGTGCCGCGCGCCGCGCGGAGCGCGGTCCCACGGCAGCGTGACGTCCACGGCCTCCTCGACCAGCACGCGCGCGTCGCGCTCGGCCTCCAGCTCGACCTGGCGCCGCTCCAGGGCCTGCCTGACCGCGCCGCGGGCCTGCCCGACCCGCTTGCCGGCCTCGGCCTTGGCCTGCGGCGGGAGCGCGCCGATCTCGCGGTTGGCGAGCGCAAGCGGCGACCGGTCGCCGGTGTGCGCGACCTTCGCCTCCTGCAACTCGGCCAGGTCGCTCGCGGCGGCCACCGCCGCGAGCGCCGCGTCGCGGGCCCGCTCGACTTCCTCTGGTTTCAACGCCTCGACCTCGACCGGGTCGTACGACTTGTTCGGTGCCGACATCTGTGTCCAGTGCTCCTGTGGGGGATCCGCCGGTGGTGGAGGCGGCAACGACGTCCTGCGACGTCCGCGCTCCGAGTTTACTGACGCCGCATGGGCGTGCGTGTGTCGGCCGGACCGCGACGAACTGCGGTGGAGCGTCCCGGCTTGCCGCGTCGACGGCGAGCTACATCAGGACGTCCGGCATCGCGGCCGGCAGGGTGAATCGAAATCGGGCTCCGCCGGACTCGGCACGATCCACGCCGATGCTGCCCGCGTGGGCCTGCACCAGGCCCTTGACGATGTACAGCCCCAGGCCGGTGCCGCCGCGGCGGTTGCCGCGCCAGAAACGGGTGAAGACGCGGTCGAGGAGTTCGTCCGGGATGCCCGGGCCCTCGTCGCTCACCGTGATCTCCGTCCCCTGCGCACCGGGCGCGGACCCGATGGAGACCGCGCGCATCTCGATGGTGACGGTTCCGGCGCCGTGGCGCACCGCGTTTTCCAGCAGGTTGCCGAGGATCTGGTCGAGCTTGTCGGCGTCCAGCCACATGCTCGGCAGCGGCCCGTCCACGGCGACCACGAACCGCTCGTCGGGCCATCCGTTGCATTCCATCGCGCGCAGATGCCGGTGCACCGCCTCCTCCATGTCGACGACCTGCCGGTTGAGTTGCAGCCGGCCCGCGTCGATCCGGGAGATGTCCAGGAGTTCGGTGATCAGCCGGGTGACCCGGTCGGCGTCCGCGTCGACCGTCTCCAGCATCAGCCGCTTCTGCTCGTCGGTGAACCGCTCCCACTTGGCCAGCAGGGTCGCGGTGAAGCCCTTGACCGAGGTCAGCGGCGAGCGCAGCTCGTGCGCGACGGTGGCGATCAGGTCGGAGTGGCCGCGCTCAATCCGCCGACGCGCGTCGGTACAGCGCAGCGACACCACCAGCTTGTCCAGCGGGCTGTGCGGCCCGTCCGCGTGCACGAAGGACGCCGTGACCAGGATCTCCCGACCGGCCAGGAGCAGATTGCGCTCCGGCTGCCGGGTCCGGGTGCCCAGGCCGCCGTACGGGTCGGTGCACACCCACCAGCGCCTGCCCTCGAGATCCTCCAGCGGCAGCGCGTCCGCGATGTGTTTGCCGAGCGCGTCCTCGGGACGCGTCCCGGTGATTCGGGCGGCGGCGGTGTTGAACGTGACCACCGTGCCGTTCTCGTCCGCGATCACCAGGCCGTCGGGCAGCATGTCGGCGTCCATCGGCCCCCTTCCCGTTTCGGGCCCGAGGGAGTTCCGGGCCGGACACACTATCCCAACGCGCGACCTGCCGTCCGGATGCGCCGGACGCAACGGACTCGTTCCCCCACCACCGGTCGTCAAGCCGAGTACGTCGGGGTCATCGCTCGCTTCGCGCACCCGAGCGACAGCCCCCCGGCCCGCGTTGCGCACGAGCGGACGCGTACAGACACACGGCTGCGGCGGTCGCCAGGTTCAAACTCTCGGCCCGTCCGTGGATCGGCACGCGCACCACGGCGTCGGCCAGCGCCCGGGTCTCCTCGGGCAGCCCCCACGCCTCGTTGCCGAATATCCACGCGGTGGGTCCGCCGAGCCCGCCCGCGTCCAACTCCCCGTCCAGATCCGCGTCCCCGGCGCCGTCGGCGGCCAGGACGCGCATCCCGGCGGCGCGCAGCGCGGCGACGGTGTCCTCGATCCGGGACCCGGTCACCACCGGCAGGTGGAAGAGGCTGCCCACCGAGGCACGCACGGCCTTGGGGTTGTACGGGTCCACCGACGCGTCGGTGAGCACGACCGCCTCGGCGCCGGCCGCGTCCGCCGCGCGCAGCACGGTGCCAGCGTTGCCGGGGTCGCGCACGTTCGCGAGCACCGCCACCAGGTCCGGCCGCGCGGCCATCGCCTGCTCCAGCGGTACGTCCACGAACCGGCACAGCGCGACCACGCCCTGCGGCGTCACGGTCTGGCTGATCGCCCCGACCACCTCGTCGGTGGCGGTGAACACCGGAACCCGGGCCGCTGCCGCGCCCGTGACCAGATCGGGGTAGCGCTCGGCCACCTCGGGGGTGATGTACAACTCGCGCAACGTCCCGGGCAGCGCCACCGCCTCGCGCACCGCCTGCGGGCCCTCGGCCAGGAACAACCGTTCACGGGCCCGGAAAGCGCGTTTGGCGAGCCGCCGGGCCGCCGCCACTCGTGGTGATCGGGTGGACGTCAGCTCGGGGCTCGCCATCGCGTTACCGTTCTCTGCTCTCGGCCTGTAACGACGTAGGAAATGCTGCGACATCGACGACGTGAGTCGACGATCAGGCCGCGGCGTCTTCCTTCTTCGCGTTGACATCGGCCGGCAGGGCCTTCTGCGCTACCTCGACGAGGGCGGCGAACGCCGGGGCGTCGTTGACCGCGAGCTCGGCGAGCATCTTGCGGTCGATCTCCACACCGGCGGCCTTGAGGCCCTGCACGAAGCGGTTGTAGGTCATCCCGTTCAGGCGGGCAGCGGCGTTGATGCGCTGGATCCACAGCTGACGGAAGTCCCCCTTCCGCTTCTTGCGGTCGTTGTAGTTGTAGACCATGGAGTGGGTGACCTGCTCCTTGGCCTTCCTGTACAGACGGGACCGCTGGCCGCGGTAGCCGGACGCCCGCTCGAGGATGACGCGGCGCTTCTTGTGGGCGTTGACTGACCGCTTGACGCGTGCCACTTGATGAACTCCTTGATGTCAGACCGCGGTGTGCGACCGCGACCCGGGTAAGTCTGGGACCGACGCCTGTCGCCGACCGGTGGGTTCTCGTCAGCCGGTGCGACGACGTGCTCGCTGCTACTACTTCTTGAGCAGCTTCTTGATCTTCTTGACGTCGGCCGGGGACACCTCGACGGTGCCGGCGAGGCGCCGGGTCACGGTCGAGGGCTTGTGTTCGAGAAGGTGACGGCGACCCGCACGCTGACGCAGCACCTTGCCGGAGCCGGTGATACGGAAGCGCTTGCTGGCACCGCTGTGGGTCTTGTTCTTCGGCATGTCGCCGCAGTCTCCTCGTCGTGCCGTACCCGCCCGGTGGTCACCGGGCAGGCACAGATGTGTGTGCATATCGGGCGCGGGGCGACCCGTTCCGGGTCAGACCTGCTCTTCGGCCTTCGGCTCCGCGTCGCTCGCGACGGGTGCCTCGGCGGCCGGAGCGGCCTCGGCCGGGGCCGCCTCGGCCTGAGCCTCGGGGGCGTCCGTCTCGTCGGGGTGGTCGTCCCCGGCCTCGACGGCCACACGGCGCGCGTCCTTGCGAGCCGCCTGGGCCTCGCGGGCCTCGGCCATGGCCTCGGTCTTCTTCTTGTGCGGGCCCAGAACCATGATCATGTTGCGGCCGTCCTGCTTCGGGTTCGACTCGATGAACCCGAGATCCTGGACGTCCGTCGCGAGACGCTGCAGCAGTCGGTAGCCCAACTCGGGCCGGGACTGCTCGCGACCACGGAACATGATCGTGATCTTGACCTTGTCGCCCTGCTTCAGGAACCGCTCGACGTGACCCTTCTTGGTGTCATAGTCGTGCGGGTCGATCTTCGGCCGGAGCTTCATCTCCTTGATGACCGTGTGCGCCTGGTTCTTGCGCGCTTCACGGGCCTTCATGGCCGACTCGTACTTGAACTTGCCGTAGTCCATGAGCTTGCAGACCGGCGGCCGGGCGTTGGCCGCGACCTCGACGAGGTCGAGGTCGTACTCCTGGGCAAGTTCCATGGCCTTGGCCAGCGGGACGATTCCGACCTGCTCGCCGCCAGGACCAACGAGTCGCACCTCGGGGACGCGAATCCGGTCGTTGATGCGGGGCTCGGCGCTGATGGGGCCTCCTCATACCTGAAGCGGCCGCGGGCGAAGCGGCCACATGTGTCTCGGTGTAACTTCCCCCCGAGCCAGGTTCCGCGCGAAGCCATCCAGGCAACGCGAAAAAGCCTCGCACGGTTGCATGCGAGGCTCCACCACCGGCAACGAAGCCGCCCAGGGGGCGACGAACGCGAAACGAACGCACGCGAGGTGCGACACGCCGGACCGGTACCCGTCGTCCGTGAGGTCGATCGGGTGGGAGACGGAGCCTCCGCTTGCAGGCCGGGCATGCAGATGCCCGGTCGGTCGATACACCACTCTACCACTGGCTCGAACATGCCGAAGGGCCCCGTTGTTCCCCGATTCCGGGGCATACCCGAGACTGGGCACATGAGCGAGAGCGCCCCACTTATGTCACCCGCCCCCTCCGACGACCTCGACGGGGTCGAGACCATGACCCGCGACATCGCCGACGTGCCGGCGGTCGAGGTCATCACCACCTTGTCCGTGCACCTGATGAGCGCGGCGGCGGTCAAGCTGGGTCTGGCCGAGGACGGCGAGGCGCACAAGGACCTGGACGAGGCCCGCAAGCTGATCACCGCCCTCGCGGGCCTGGTCACCGCCGCGGCTCCCGAGGTGGGCTCCTATCACGCGGGCCCGCTGCGCGACGGCCTCAAGACCCTGCAACTCGCCTTCCGCGAAGCCTCCACACACCCCGACCAGGTCGGCAAGGGCCCCGGCGAAAAGCTCACCGGCCCCGTCCACGCCTGACCCCACCCCGGCCGGCCGGGCCGCCCCGGCCCGCCCGGCCACCCGGCACCCGAAGCCAAGCAGCCACCGCCCGCCCCGGTCGACGATCCAGCCCGTCCGGCGCTTGAGCACAAGTAGGCCGCACGCCGGCCCACCCCGACCCGCCCGGCCCCACCCGACTCGGTCCCGGCCTCCCCAAGCCATCCAGCCCGTCCGGCGCTTGAGGACAAGCGGGCCGCAGGCCGGCCCACCCCCTCCCGGCCGACCCCACCCGGCTCGCACCGCCCCGGCCGGCCCCACCTTGCCCGCCCAAGCCATCCAGCCTGTCCGGCGCTTGAGGACAAGCGGGCCGCAAGCCGGCCCACCCCGACCCGGCAAGCCCCACCCGACTCGGTCCCGGCCTCCCCAAGCCATCCAGCCTGTCCGGCGCTTGAGGACGAGCGGGCCGCAGGCCGGCCCACCCCGACCCGGCAAGCCCGTCCGGCTCGCGCCGCCCCGGCCCGGTCGGCCATCCAGCCCGTCCGGCGTCCGAGAACAAGGTGGGTCGGCGCGACCTCACCCGCCCGCGCTCAGCGCACGTACAGCGGGTCCACGTCGAGCGCGCTGCCGGGCGGCAACATCGCCAGATCCAGGCCACGATCCAACCGCGCCCGCACCACGTCGTCCTCGGCCAGCCGTCCCACGATCCGCCGCGCGGCCTCGGTGACCTCGGTCGGCGACGCCGCCGCGACCAGGCTCAGCGTCAGCTCCTGCTCGCCGCCCTCGGTCAGGTAGACCGCCGAGACCGCCCCCTCCGGCAGCACCGCCGCCCGGACCGCGCCCAGGATCTCCGGATCCCGGTGCGGCGCCAGGTGCGCCCGCCCTTCGGCCACCGCCCGCAACCGGCTCCCGCTGAGCTCGTACGGGTGCGGCCCGGCCAGGTCCAGCAGCAGCGTGTCCGCCTCCTCCGCGTACGCGGCGTGCGCGGCACGCGCGGCCTCGACCGGAATCGGCCGCGCGTCCGCGCGCCAGCGGGCCAGCGCCGCCACCGAGGTGAACGCGGGCAGCGCCCGGCGCCCGTCCGGCCCCTGGATCGTGGGCACGGCCATGTCACTGGACTTCTCCCGGCGCAATTCGCCCGGCGCGACGTCCTCCTCCTCGGTCAGGATCGCCACCACCGGTACCAGCAGCCGCGCCTCGCGCAACGCCAGCGAGACCGCCTCGTCGTCCACCTCCCGAGCCGCCAGGGCCTCGGCCAGAGCCGGATGCGCGCTGCCGTCGTCGTCGGGAAAACCGGTGTCGGGAATGCTCTTGCCGCTGAAATCCACCCGTCGACTCTAGTCCCGTGCCCGACGAAGCTCATCCCGGCACGGCGCCCACCCCGGCCCCGTCCGCGCCCCCGAAACACCCCACGCCCCGAGCACCGGACCCGCCCCACGCCCCGAACGGCCGCCCCGTCCGCCACCCCCGAACGCGGCACCCGACCCCGGCCCCACCCCCCCATCGCCACGACACCCGGCACGATCCGTACGGCAAAGGACACCGCACGACCGCGCCCCTCCCGCACCGCACGAAGCGGCACCGACGCGACACGATCGGCGTGTCCGGGCCGCCCAACGCCGGCAACGACGCACCACACCGGCGACCACCGCCGGCAATCCGTCGAGCTCCGGGCGTGTCCCGGCCCCACACCCGGCCAAGACACAGGGCCCCGCCGCCCCAAACCCCCGGCCGCCCACGGCAAAGGTCGCGGCTCGGCGACCACTTGCCGACCCGCGACCTCTACCGAGGTCCGGCTCGCTCGAACCGGATCGAGCCACGACGGCATCATCGAGGCGTCGTGTCCGAACGGGCCGAGCGCCGGGCCGAGCCGGCCCGTCCTGGCCCGTGCTCGGACGGGTGGGCTGTGACCGGTCCGGTTCCCGAACCGGGTTCAGCGTAGGAAGCGGCGGGATTTGCCGTCCGGGACTCCCAGAAAGCTCACCCATTCGAGTGACTCCCGAAGCACTCAGGAGAGGCCGAGGCGCCGATAGCGCAGCTTCCGCGCGGCCAGGCGCTCCTCCGCGTCCAGCGCCCGCAGCGTGCCGAGTTCGTGGTCGAGCACACCCGCCACCCGGCGCACGAACGCCTCGGGTTCCTCGGCGGCGTCCGGGTGCTCGGGCACCACCCGGTCCACGATCCGGTCCCGATACAGGTCGGCGGAACGAATGCCCTGTCGTCCGGCGATCTCGGCGGCGCGCTCGGTGCCGCGAAACAGGATGGCCGCCGCACCCTCCGGCGGCAGCGGCGACAACCAGCCGTGCTGCGCACAGATCACCCGGTCCGCGGGCAACAGCGCGAGCGCGCCGCCGCCGGAGCCCTGACCCAGCAACAGACACACCGTCGGAGCGGGCAACAGCACCAACTCGGCCAGGCAGCGGGCGATCTCGCCGGCCAACCCACCCTCCTCCGCCTCGCGCGAGAGCGCGGCGCCGGCGGTGTCCACCACCGTGACCAACGGCAGGCCCAACTCGGCGGCCAGCCGCATGCCCCGCCGGGCCTGACGCAACCCGGCCGGGCCGAACGGACCGTGCTCGCTCTGCCGGGTGCGATCGTGGCCCAGCACCACGCACGGCGCGCCGGGCCCCGGGCCGACCCCGAACCGGGCCAGCACCAGGCGCAGCGCCGGCTCGCTCTCCCCCTCGCCGGTCCCGCGCAGCGGGGTGACCGAGCGCGCACCGTGCCGCAACAACGCGCGCAACCCCGGGCGGCGCGCATCACGCGAACGCTCCACCGAAGTCCACGCCGGCACGTCCTCGAACAGCGGTTCGCCCACACCCGACGACCCCGTCGGCGACCCCACCTGCGCCCCCGCCACCGGATCGGCCGGTGGGCCCGCCGCCGGCCCCGACCCGGCAAAGCCCGAGTCGAGCACGTCGAAGACCCGGATCGCGACCTGCCGCAGTTCCCCGGGCGGCACGACCGCGTCGATCAGGCCGTGCTCGTACAGGTTCTCCGCGACCTGCACACCGGTCGGGAACGGGTGCCCGTGCAGCGCCTCGTACACCCGCGGCCCGAGAAACCCGATCAACGCGCCGGGCTGGGCCGCCGTGACATGCCCGAGCGAGCCCCACGAGGCGAACACGCCACCGGTGGTGGGGTGTCGCAGATAGACGAGATAGGGCAGGCCGGCCGCGCGGTGTGCGGCCACCGCCGCGGAGATCTTGACCATCTGCAGGAACGCGACGGTGCCCTCCTGCATGCGGGTGCCCCCGGAGGTGGGTGAGGCCACCAGCGGCAGGCCCTCGGCGGTGGCCCGCTCCACCGCGAGGGTCAGCCGTTCGGCCCCCGCCACTCCGATCGAGCCGGCCAGGAAGTCGAACTCGCACGCGGCCACCGCCACCCGACGGTCGTGGATCCGGCCCTCCCCGGTGACCAGCGCCTCGTCCAGGCCGGTGCGCGCGCGGGCCGCCGCCAACTCGGCCGCGTACGTCGGATCCGGCTCCGCGAGCGTGGGCAGCGGGTCGTTCCAGGCGCGGAAACTGCCCGGATCCAGGACGCGTTCGATCAGATCGAGCGCCCGCACTCGCTCGGGGTGACTCATACGATCAAGCTAGCGCCACGCCCGGCAACGTTCACCCCGTCGCGGCGTGCGACCCACCCGACGCCCGTACACCCGCCGACCGATGCCGGTGCGTCGCCGGCGATGAGTCCTACCGGTCGGTACGCCGATCTGGCAGGCTGCGGGAATGGCTCCTCTCACCGCCGCCCCGCCCGTGTCCGCTCCCGCCGCGACGCCCACCCTCGGCGCCGACCGTTCCCGCTACGACCGGGCCACCGCGCACCTGGACGCACCGTTCGCGATCGTGGACCTGGCCGCCTACCGGGCCAACGCGGCGGACCTGGTGCGGCGCGCGGGTGGCACACCGCTGCGGGTGGCGAGCAAGTCGGTGCGCTGCCTGCCGCTGCTGCACGAGGTGTTGGCGCTGGACGGCTTCCAGGGCGTGATGGCGTTCACCCTGCCCGAGGGGTTGTGGCTGGCGGGCGAGGGGATCACCGACGTGCTGGTGGCCTACCCCTCGACGGACCGGGCGGGCTACCGCCGGCTGGCGGCGGACGCCGAGGCAGCGGCACGGGTGACGATCATGATCGACGACCCGGCCCAGTTGGACCTGATCGAGCGGGCGATCGCCGACGTGCGGCCCCGGGCCGAGCTGCGGGTGTGCGTGGACATCGACACCTCGTGGCAACCGCTGGGCGGCCGGGTGCACATCGGCGCGCACCGCTCGCCGCTGCACTCACCGGAGCAGGTGGTCGCGGTCGCCGAGGAGGTGACCCGACGGCCGGGCTTCCGGCTCGTGGGACTGATGGCCTACGAGGCGCACATCGCCGGGGTCGGCGACGCGCCCGAGGGCCGCGCGCTGTACGGCCGGATCCTGCGCGCGATGCAGGCGCGGGCGGGCGCCGAACTGAGCCGGCGCCGGGCCGAGATCGTCCGCGCGGTGCGCGCGATCGCCCCGCTGGAGTTCGTCAACGGCGGCGGCACCGGCAGCGTGGAGCGCACCGCCGCGGAATCCTCGATCACCGAGGTCGCGGCCGGCTCCGGGCTCTTCCAACCGCGCCTGTTCGACCACTACACCTGTTTCCGGGGCCGCCCCGCCGCGCTGTTCGCGCTGCCCGTGGTGCGCCGCAACGGACACGGCTGCGTGACCGTGCTCGGTGGCGGCTATCCGGCCTCGGGGGTGCCCGCGGCCGACCGGCTGCCCCAGCCGTACCTGCCGCCGGGCCTGTCGTACCAGTCGCAGGAGGCGGCCGGCGAGGTGCAGACGCCGCTGCGCGGCGCGCTGGCGGACGACTTGCGGATCGGTGACTCGGTGTGGTTCCGGCACGCCAAGGCGGGCGAACTGTGCGAGCGTTTCGACGCGCTGCATCTGGTGGACGGCGATCGGGTGGTGCGTACCGTGCCCACCTATCGGGGCGAGGGACACACCTTCCTGTGACCGCCGCGGGGCCGGTCGAATCACGTCGACGACGGGAACCGACCGGCCGTTAACCGGACAAGACCCACCCGTTCGGCCCACCCGACAAAAAACGACCCGTTGAGGGGCTGTCCGGCACCACTGCGGATGGCCCACAATGCCCATTGCCGGCGCCGTATCGGCGCGGCAGTACGTCCGGCCGCTGAAAGGTCGCAGCCATGATCGCGCGCTTGGGCACGCTCGGGCAGGAACACCCCGTGACCGGGGTAACGATCTGGCGCGGTTGCGCGGTGGTCCACCTGGCCGGCGAACTGGACCTGCACAACGCCCCGTTGCTGCATCGCACGCTGATCGAGCTGATCGACGGCGGTTGTCGCCGGGTGGTCGTGGACGCCACCGGGCTGAACTTCTGCGACTCGGTCGGTTTGGGTGTGCTGATAGACGCGTTCAAGTCAATGCACGCGTTCTCCGGCGAACTGCGCCTGGCCGCACCCGATCGCAACGTCCGCGCGACGTTGCGGATGACCGGCCTGATCGACGTGCTGGGCGTGCGCGACACCCTGCAGGAAGTACTCGACGAGTTCTCCGACTGAGTCCGCGTCGCCGCGCGGGCCCGCGTCGGTGCGGTGCGGCATGATCGGGCGGGTGACTCAACGTCTGATGCTCCTCGACACCGCGTCCCTGTACTTCCGCGCCTACTTCGGCGTCCCGGAATCGGTCAAGGCTCCCGACGGCACGCCGGTCAACGCCGTGCGCGGCCTGGTCGACTTCATCACCCGCCTGGTCGAGGACCGCCGGCCCACCCGGCTGGTGGCATGCATGGACGCGGACTGGCGACCGCAGTTCCGGGTCGACGCGATCCCCTCCTACAAGGCGCACCGGGTCGCCGAGGCGGCCGGGCCGGACGAGGAGGAGATCCCGGACACGCTCGCCCCGCAGGTGCCGGTGATCGAGCAGGTGTTGGACGCGTTGGGCATCCCGCGGGTGGGCGTGCCGGGCTTCGAGGCGGACGACGTGATCGCCACCCTGGCCGAGCGGGCCGGCATCGCGGTGGACATCGTCACCGGCGACCGGGACCTGTTCCAACTCGTCGACGACGCACGCGCGATCCGGGTGCTCTACACGGTCAAGGGCGTGGCCGCGCACGAGGTGATCGACGAGGCCGCCGTGCTCGCCCGCTACGGCGTGCCCGCCTCGGCCTACGCGGACTTCGCCACGCTGCGCGGCGACGCCAGCGACGGCCTGCCCGGGGTCAAGGGCATCGGGGACAAGACCGCGGCGCAGTTGATCGGCGAGTACGGCGACCTGGCCGGCGTGCGGGCCGCGGCGGCCGACCCGGCGGCCAGGCTGACCCCGGCGCGGCGGGCCCGGATCCTGGAGGCGGGCGACTACCTGGACGTGGCCCCGGGCGTGGTGCGGGTGGTGCGGGACGTACCGCTGCCGCCGGCGGCCGAGTGGGATCGGCCGCTGCCCACCGAGCCGGCCGATCCGGTCGCGCTCGACGCGCTGCGCCGGCAGTGGGGCCTGACCGGTCCGGTGCACCGGTTGCTCGACGTGCTCACCCCCCGTCGGTGATGCCCGGAATCTTCGCCTGAGGACGGCGGCCGGCCACTCGAAAGGGTCGCTCCCGAACGCGCCGGGCGCACGGGCGACAATGTGACCCGGGTCACATCGGAAAGTTCCGCAGAATCTGTCACGTTCACCGCGAAGCCATGTCTCCCCGGGCATGCGTACCGAGTGTGACACCACGATCACCACCCGACCCGACCGCGATCGGCTCCGCGGCGAGTGGCAACGGGTGACCTTGCGGGCCGGCTGGCCGGGCCGGGTCGCCTGGCACAGCGACGCCGTCGAGCAATGCCTGGACGCCTTCGTCCGCAACGGCGACATGCAGTCCGCGTGCCCGGCCCTGGCCCGGGACCGGGCCGCCGCCGAGATCCCGCTGGACGTGGCACTGGCCGAACTGGACGCGCTGTTCCTGTGCGGCCTCGCACAGGGCGCGCCCGGCCCGCTCGTGCAGTCCTACCTGAGCACCCGCGCCCGGGCGATCCCGCCCGGCACCCTGCCGCCCGGCACCGACCCGATCACCGAACTCCCCTCGGCCGCGCTCCTGCAACAAGGTCTGGGCCGGCGGGCCGCCGCGGGCGAGCACGTGCGGATCGTCGTGGTGCGCCTGGAAGTCCCCGAGTCGTTGATGTGGGGCCACCTGCGCCACCTGCTGCTGACCGCCCGCCACCTGGAACGTGCGCTCGGCGACCGGGCGTACGCGGTGCCGCCCGGCCGACTGATGGCCCTGCTCGACGGCGACGACCCCGAATTGCCGGACCGCCTGGACCGCCTGTGCCGGGCGCCCGTGGACCCGCTGGACGGTCCCGGCGGGGTCCCCGGTGGCGCCCCGCGCATCCCACGTTCGAGCGTGCGTTTGACCACCGCGCCGGGCACGACGGGTCGGTAACCCGAGATGAACCGGCTCTTCGTACACATGCTCGTCACCCGAATGACCCAGCGTCACGCCCACCGCCGACCGCCGCGCGGCACGGGCGCGGGCGTTCCGACCTCGCGCCCGTGTCACACCACCCGCGCCGGAGCGCACTCCGGGTGCCTTCCCGGGGCCCACCGCTTCTGGACAGACCGTGTCCGGATGGTCACGATGCTGTCCGAACGATCGGGTACGGCACGGGAACAAGGGGGCAAACGGTGGCACGCGAGGACGACGCGGCGACCCCGGACCCCAGCGGCGACGCGAACGGCGGCTCCGCCGAGGCGACCGGCTCCGGCGCATGTCCCCCCTTCGTCCCCGGCCAACGCGGCGTACACCACCCCCGGTTCTGCGACGGCGACGTCGGGCCCGAGCCGGCCGCAACCCAACCGGCCGAGCCCTGGTCGCCCGACACCGCAACGCCCCACCCCTTCGCGACCGACCCGGGCGGCGGCCACACCGACGCCGCGGCCGTGTCGTTCGAGGGCCCGGCGGACGGCGAACTGGCCGACCTGGTGCGCGCCGGCGACGGCGACGCCTACGGCCCGCTCTACCAACGCCACGTCGGCTCGGTCCGCCGCTTCGCACGCACCTGCACCCGCACCCCCGAGGCCGCCGACGACCTGTGCGCCGAGGCGTTCGCCCGCACGCTCCAGGCGCTGCGCTCGGGCCAGGGGCCGAAGGAGGCGTTCCGGGCCTACCTGCTCACCACCGTGCGGCACGTCGCTGGCGACTGGACCAAGAGCGACCGCCGCGAATGGCTCACCGAGGATTTCACCGTCTTCGAGTCCGCGTGGGAGAACCAGGACCGGATCGTGAAGGCCGACGACGCGCGGCTCGCACTCCAGGCCTTCCAGGGCTTGCCCGAGCGGTCCCGGACGGTGCTGTGGCACGTGGACATCGAGGGCGAGCAGGCCGTGCAGGTCGCCCCGCTGGTCGGCGAGAACCCGGACAACGTGCGCAAGATCCTGGAGCGCGCCCGCCAGGAACTGCGCGACAACTACTTCGTGGCGTTCGCCACCGGCGGCGTCAAGGACGAGAACTGCAAGAAGTTCACCCGGCACTACGGCCGGCACATCCGCAACCGGATGGACTCCGAAAAGCGCCGGGAAAGCATCGACGCGCACCTGAAGAAGTGCAGCCGGTGCAACGAGACCTACGCCGAGATGGTCGACGTCCGCGACCGGTACGGGCCGATCGCGCTGGGGCTGATCGGCATCACCGCGCCGATCTTCCTCAGCGGCACGGCCGTGGCCGCGGGCACCACCGCGGCGGCCGCGGCCGTGGCCGGCGGCATGGGCCTGGCCGCGGGCGCCACCGGCGCGAGCGGCGTCGCGAGCGGTGTGGCTGCGGGCGCCGCCGCGGCCGGGAGCGCGGCGGCC